>CABQGZ010000056.1 GCA_902463835.1 uncultured Lachnospiraceae bacterium | reverse complement strand
AAGAATAAGTCTGTAAGCTGTTTTTCTTGCTTACAAACTTATTATACGAGGAGGATAGGAATATGAAGGAAAAAGACTATATTCTGCAGGTCAGGGATCTGAAAACGGAGTTCAAGGTCGGCAAGCGTACCGTGCATGCAGTCAATGGAGCTTCTTTCGGTTTACAAAGGGGAAAGACGCTCTGTGTAGTCGGGGAGTCAGGCTGCGGCAAGAGTGTGACGGCACACTCTGTCATGCAGCTGCTTCCGCCAAACGGATATATTGCAGGAGGCTCAGTAGAATATTATCCACAGCAGGGAAAGTGTCAGGTGCTGAGCTCTTATAAAAAGAGCGGCCGTATGATCCGTTCCGTGAGAGGAAAAGAGATCGCAATGATCTTTCAGGATCCCATGTCTACCCTAAATCCTGTTTATACGGTGGGGAGCCAGATTATGGAAATGCTCCAGAATCACGAGAAGATCAGCAGGAAGGAAGGCCGTGAACGGATTGTAAAACTGCTTGGTGACCTTGGGATTCCCAACCCGGAGATCCGCTACGATCAATACCCGCATGAATTTTCCGGCGGCATGAAGCAGCGGATTATGATTGCCATTGCCATGATCTGCAATCCCACCATTCTTATTGCAGATGAGCCCACGACGGCGCTGGATGTGACCATTCAGGCACAGATACTGGAGCTTATTCAGAAGATGCAGAGAGAACACGGGACGTCTGTGGTATTGATTACGCACAATATGGGGATTGTGGCCGAGGTTGCGGATGATGTGGCGGTAATGTACATGGGGCGTGTAGTTGAATTTGGTTCTGTGAAGCAGATTTTTACGAATTCGACCCATCCGTACACGAAAGCGTTGATGCGCTCGGTGCCGGTATTGGGAATGCGTAAGGATCAGGAACTGGATACCATTGAAGGAAGTACCCCGGACGCATCCACCGTGTTTACAGGGTGCGAATTCGCAGATCGCTGTGAGTTCGCCAGGACCGCCTGTTTTCAGCGGTTCCCGAAGGATACGATGATAGAGGAGGGACACCGTGTGCGCTGTCTGCTATTTGAGGGGGGTGAGACGAATGAAGAATGAACAGAGGGAGCAGCTGCTGGCAGTAGAGCATCTCACTGTGGAGTATCAGAGTCAGCGGAGACTTTTTGAAAAAAAGAAACCAAGCGTCAAGGCGGTCAACGACGTATCCTTTTCGGTATTGGAAGGCGAGACCTTTGGTATTGTGGGCGAGTCCGGCTGCGGGAAGACAACACTGGGAAAATGTATCGTACGCCTGTTAAAGCCCACAGGTGGAAAAATGTATTTTAACGACGAAGGTCAGCGGAAGAGTCTGCTGGAGCTGGATCGAAAGGAAAGCTTTGAACTGCGGAAGAAGCTTCAGATTGTGTTTCAGGATCCGTATGCCTCGCTTAATCCTATGCATACGATCCTGGAATCCTTCGATGAACCGATGCGTGTGCATGGAATTGGCGACGGCAGTAAAGAGAAAAGAAAAGCGATCATTGCTGATGCTCTGGAGCGCGTGAATCTTCAGCCGGAATACATGTATCGCTATCCACATGAGTTCTCCGGCGGTCAGCGCCAAAGAATCTGTATGGCGAAGGCGCTGGTGCTTAAGCCCAAACTGATCGTCTGTGATGAACCTGTCTCAGCCCTGGATGTATCGATTCAGGCACAGCTGCTGAATTTGATGAGAAAGCTGCAGAAGGAGCTGGGAGTGGCATTTGTATTCATTGCTCATGACCTGAGCGTAGTACAATATATGTCTGACCGAATTGCGGTTATGTATCTTGGCAATATTGTGGAACTGGCTGAGGCAGATGAATTGTATAACAACACGATGCACCCTTATACAGAGGCACTGCTTCGCGCAGTTCCGGTTCCGGTGTACAATGGAAAGAAGGAACGTGTGGTTCTGACCGGCGATGTCCCGTCTCCTATGAATCCCCCTGCTGGCTGTCCTTTTCATCCAAGATGTGCCAGATGTATGGATATCTGCAGGGAGGAAAAGCCAAAGCTAAGGAAGGTTGGCGGGGGAGAACACTGTGTGGCATGTCATCTGTTTGATGACCAGAAATAATATTGAATATGGTATAGGTGAGTGAAATTATGAGTATGAAAGAAGGATTTGTACCTGCGTTGGGAACTCCGCTGGACGAAGCGGGAAACCTGCTTTTTGATAGTTTCCAGAGACAAATTGATGATCAGATCAAAGCTGGGGCTGTGGGAATTCTATGTATGGGTTCCATGGGAATTCAGGCGTTTATCCGAGGAAGCGTTTATCCCCAGGTAGCGGAAGCGGCGGTGGAGGCGGCAGCAGGGCGTGTGCCTGTATTTGTGGGAGCGATGGATACCTCCATTGCCAGAGCCAGAGAGCGCATGGCGGTGATTGAGAATCTGGATATTGCCGGCTTTGTTTTTAATGCGCCCTATTACAGTCCGGCAACGCCAGATCAGATGATGAATTATTTTAAAGGGGTTGCGGGTGTGACACGGCATAAGATATTAGTCTATGATCTGCCCGGGGTTACCCAGTCGAAAATCACATATGATATGGTTCTGGAGCTGATTCGGGATGTGCCTAATATGGCCGGGATAAAGTCAGCCGATATGGCGATGTTCCGCAAGCTTAAATTGAATCCAGAAGTGCCCGAAGATTTTATCATGGTATATTCCGGGTTGGATACCTTTGACATCGCCTATAAATGGGGAATTACTAATTGCCTGGATGGAATGCTGTCCTGTACGCCTGTGAATGCCAACAAACTGTTTGAAGCAATGGCAGAGGATGATTTTGATACGGCGGCCAGTTGCTTGAATCATATGATAGCGCTGCGCGATTTCTTTGTATCACATGATCTATGGCCGTCTTTTACGGCAGCCATGAATCTGCTGGGGTATGAAGGCATATATGGACCAGATTATGTTTCAACGATCAAAGAATCCACGAGAGCGGAGCTTCGCAAGGAGATGGTTCGTATCGGGGAAAACGTGCTGGGCTAGAGAGGATAATAAAATGATTTTGGACACTATTTTACATGCAAAGGAATAGGAGGGTTACAGTCAATGAAGAAGCGAATGATGGCGATATGTCTTATGGTTGTAATGATTGCTGGTATGCTGCCAACAAATCTCATTGCAGAAGCAGAGACGACATCAGAGCCCATGCATATAGCTGCTTATTTGGAAGCACCAGTGAATGTGGATGGGAATCTGACAGAGACAGGCTGGCTTACTTATGGGCAGCTGTCTGGAAGTGGGACAACAAGGGAGTTTGGAGCATTGTGGGACAGCGAAAATATCTATCTAGCCCTTGTGCCGCAGGAGCAAAGCGAAAGATGTTCTGTGGTTATTGCCGGAAAGACACTTATAATTGCGGCGGATGGAATGGTGGAGGGCGATCTGAAAGATACCGCGGTAGTGGGCAGAAATGGAGCAGTGGAAATAAAGATTCCTTTTCAGGCAATTGGAAAGACACTTAGCAGTTACGCGCAAAATGTAGATCTTGCACTGTCTGTGGGCGGGGCGGAATATAAGGGACAGCTGAGGTTCGGAAGCAGGGTACGCGAGGTTTCAAAGCTGTCAGTAGATTCTTTTGGGCTGAAAAGTCCGAAAACGGCCCAGACAATGTGGGAGCCCACAAAAGGCGGCTTTCGCATGTGTGACAAGTACATAGAGGGCGGTACGAATGTGGCTGGTGGGCGTGCGTACATGATCAAAGCGAATAATGGAACACTGCTAAACCGAACGGAAACAGTGGGATTTGAATTTGATTTTCATGCAGCTTCCATGCCGGTATATGAGGCTAAGTATATCGGTACGGCCTGGTGTAACTATGGGTTTACCTTTGTGATTTCGGATAGCACCTGTGCAGGCCTTACGCTGAGTATTGTCAATACGGCAGATGGTCTGACGCTCTGCGTTCTGGGGAGTAACAATGGCAGTCCTGCGTTCTATACTGTAAAATTAAATCGGCAGGTAGGGGAACGTTTTCATATTTGCCTGGATTGGATGTTGGATGGGGCTTTACGTGTTCTGGTGGATGACAAAACGGCAGGAATTGTCGAGAATGCGGAGCGAAATGGGACTACCATGAAAGCAAATGGCTGGTCATCTGCCGGAGTGCTGAATCTGAATCTCTTGCGCAATGCCACGGCACCGACAAGCCCGGATGAAGATATTGATTTTACCATCACAAATATGGCTCTGAGTAAGGAGTATGGGAACCAGGTCCTTGATCAGCTGACCTATGGGGATATTCTGGGCAGCAACGGATCAAAAGACGCAGTCAGCAGCGATCTTATTTTGCCAGCTATCTGGTCTGGCAGCCAGATTAAGAATATTGCACTTACCTGGGAAAGCTCCGATCCGGATGTGATCTCCAGCCAGGGAAAGGTGACGGTTTCTGACAAAGAGAAGGAAGTGACGCTGACTGCTTCCCTGCAGGATGACCCGAATCAGACAAAACAGTTTGTTGTGACAGTCACTAAAATCAAGGCGGATTCCTTTGTCACAACAGAGTCGATGAGCATGGATGGGATTATGAAGGAAGCATCCTGGAAGCTGGCAGGAGCATTTGCCGTGTCAATCGGTGAGGGAGCTCCAACGGGCAGGCTCTACACCACATGGGGACAGGGAAAGGCTTACTTTGCAATTCCCTTTTCCAATGCAGATACGCTGGAACTGATGCTGGGGGATAAAATGTTGACGCTTGACCTAGTGTCCGGCGTGTTTGGGGGCGAGTCGTATGGGGCCCAGGCTGCTGTGAAGGATTGTGTGGCAGAAGTATGTGTTACACTGAAAAATCTTGGTATTCAGCTGCTGGACTATAACCAGAGTATCGATTTCAATGCCAGACTGACGAGAGACAATACCAGCAGTTCTCTTGAAAAAGGCAGTATTTCACTGGTTTTCACAGGAAAAAATGTGAATCTCTATTCGATAAAAGATGAGTTGACGTGCGCAGCGTTGCTGCCAGGTGTCAATTTGAGCGATGTGAGGAATGATCTGACACTTCCAGGGACATATGTCTCTGATTATCTGGGGGAGGTTCCGCTTACCTGGACAAGCTCAGACAAAGGTATTCTAAATGTTGAAACGGGAAAAGTGACGCGGCCGGGGGAAAAGGTTGGCGCTTATGTAGATCTGACATTAATGGTAGGATCGCAGGAAATATGGACAGAAGAGATCTATGTGGCACCGATGAAGGAGTCTATCATACAGTCGCCGGTGATTTTAAATGTGCCGTTTACCGGTTCAGAGGTTGCTGTGGACGGGAAGACACTGGATGAGGGATGGAACTTGAATACGCTGGTGGTGAACGAGGGTATTGTCACTGGAAGATTTGGGGCTCAGTGGAATCTGTCGCATCTCTATGTGGCGGTGGACACTGGTGGTGAGAAGCTTGTGCTCACGTTGAATGATAAGCTTATCGACTTGACCAAGATACGAGCCATGACGGATGGAGATATGATCGAGCTGGAAATTCCGCTGGAGAACCTGGATGTGAATGTGACAGACTACGGTGAGGAGATTTCCGTCAAAGTGGAGCTTGGGGAAGCAGTATACGAAGGGACACTGGTGTTGACCAGTACAGACTGGTTTACTACAGGCGGCTGTATGCCCCAAACGCCCATGAAGCTGGGCGGAACAGGCGCGCTTGGATCTGACGCAAAGACAGAGGGACAGGGCTATGTGAAGACCGGGGAAGGCTGGTATTTATACGATCATTACAGTTCGACTGGCAATAATCCTACGAAGATCAGAACGTATCTGATTTTTTGGGGGAATGGAGGAACAGAGGAAGAACAGGCTCTGTTTGCCCACCTCAATGACAGAACGAGGGCTACCTACGCAGAGTTTGATTTTAAGGCTGCCTCCATGCCGGTATACAGTGTGAGCTCTGCCACCGGATGGGATACTGGCTTTGCTTCCTATGGCTTTACCTGGTGGCTGTCGGATAAGGCAGATGCAGCTAAGAATTCCAATTCTGTTTCCTTTGGCATCGTCAATACTGAGGAAGGGCTTGTATTTGTGGCACAGGGGAGCAGAGAGCTTACCAATGTCAAGTTGAACAAACATGTGGGCGATCAGTTCCGGATAGGAACACGCTGGGAGACGGACGGCTCCGTGACGCTCTATGTGGATGGAGTAAAGATCGCTGTTATTGAAAATGTAGAGAAGCGGCGCACTGGCTTTGGCGACAACAGCTTTGCCATGAATCTGATTCGAAGCGGTGATCGTGCTGCCAGCAAGAATGATAATTTTGATATTTATATCAGCAATCTGGCGCTTGGAAAGGCCTACGGGGATTGTGTTATGGATTCTCTGACCTTTGATGTGATCCGGGGCGAGAATGAGGATCCCTATGAGATTACCAGCGCTTTGGATTTGCCGGATAAATGGTCTGATTCCCAGCTTGTGAAGGCAGTGGATATAACCTGGACCAGTTCAAATCCTTCTGTTATTGGCGTGGATGGTACGGTTGTGCAGCCGGCGGCCAACGGGAAGCTGGTGACGCTTACAGCAGAGCTTGCCGGCAGGAAAAAAGTTTTTGAACTTTATGTCAAAGGGCAGAGCGTCAGTGAAGATGTATTGATCGTTCCAAACGACAGGGATACTGCAAACGGAGCGGGGATTGGTGTGGACTTGTATCAGTTTACGCTGGATGAGAACAACAACAGTATTGTCAGGGATCTGTACACCAGGAAGAAGGTCAATGTGATCGCTCTGCGTGACGGAGATGAAGTCAATCGTCTCAATGAGAGCGTTTTGACAATCTGGATCAGCGATGACAATGTGACTTATACGCAGGTAAAGCCATTTAAGCTGCTGCGTGCTGGCAGGATGACGTATCTGTATGATTTTGAAGCTACAGGTCGCTATATAAAGGTTCATTGTACTCACTATCATGGCGCGGAGGCAGATTTTACAGGTTCTCTGGATGGTATGATGGATGTATATTACGAAGATGTTTTTGGCGCCAACGGCAGTGAATTTACAGAGAAGAGCAGTATTGCGCTCACCAACAAGGAGAGCTATACCAGATATGATGATATCTGGACTGTGTCTGCCAGGGAAGCCGGTGTGAAGGCAGCAGCCATGGATATGGCAGATGTACGTTTCTATTATGGAGAAGAATTGCTGTATCACTATTATGACGGCACAGATTTCCGGGTGCGCGTTCCAAAAGTAGAGTCTGGCGCTTCTATAACGGTGAATGTCTTGTCCGGGAATAGAGACGCCATGGATATCTCAAACAAGGAGTATGTCCATGAGGTGGTGTACGGCACTCGTGAGACGATTGTAAGTGATGGTGTGGGCCGTTGGCTGGTGGCATTGCCCAATCGTACACTTATGAGTATATACACGATCAGAGACGAGGATGCTGGAGACTTGGAATCCGGGGATGATATTGAATATCTGGCATACAGTCTGTCCTACAACAATGGGATGACTTGGAGTGAACCGGTAAAGATCAAGATTTCAAAGGGGTGGATCAATGCTCCCGGTGGTGTTGTATATGATGCGCACAAAGGCAGGATTATTATTCAGGGATATGAGTATGTTGGGTTTGTGAGCGGAGATGTATCACAGTCCAATTGTAAGACACGCTTTATCTGTTCCGACGACATGGGCAAAACATGGTATCGTCTTGGAGAGATGCAGATGGAGGGGACTGCCGCTACCTATGTTCTTTCCTACTCGGATCCACTGGAGTTGTCCACCTACGATGGCGACGGTCCGAATATTGATTTTGTGCTGAACTGTGGCGTTCAGTATGATAACCGGGGTACTTTTACCTGCCGGGTAGCTTATTCTGCCGATGGCGGCCTTACCTGGACACTGGGGGCGGATGAGATCCTTTACAGTGAAGGGGAAGGCATTGGAGCTATGGAAGGTGGTGTTTCTGAGGCTACGATATTGGAAAGAGAAGACGGTACGCTGGTGCTCTATGCCCGCTGCCAGTACGATAGTGTGAATACCTTTGCAAGAGCAATATCCACGGACCATGGTCTTACCTGGACGAAGGCAGCAGAGCTGTCAGGGGTCTATACACCGAATACCCAACCCATCATGTATGAATTTGGCAAGTCACCATTGATGTTCTGGGGCGGCAACAATGCTCTGGGAGGGAACAGCTATCAGCGCATGCCCATGAGCGTGGGGATTTCCCGGGACGGCTTGATGACTTTTGAAAATATCCAGGATCTGTACAGCCGCTATTCCTTGCAGGGGATGACTGCTGCTACCAGAAATCAGATCACCAATCAGTCGGTTGCCAGCATTGACGATACGCTTATTCTGGCCTGGGGCAATAATTTTAAAGAGATACTGCTTATGCGGGTGGATGATTTTACGGATTATTTCTTCCGCACCAGAGGTGCTTATGACGGCTTTGAGAACAGTACGGTAAAATATGAGGGCTGGTCCGTAACTGGCGGTACAGTTAGTGTTTCGGATGAACGGTCCACGGAAGGGAAGCGGTCCATGAAGCTTTTGCCTGATTCTGCTGCGGTGCGTTCGATACCTTATCTGCAGGATGGTACCATTGCATTTGACTTGTATCTGGATCGAGCGGATGCCAATTTTACTGTGGAGTTGGAAGCTGCATACAGTGATGTCTATGGTAAGGCTGCACCCATCGCACTGAGGGTGGAGAATGGTGTGTTGTTTTTTGGCGATGAAGGTGAGGCTGGGCAATCCGCTGTTACGCTGAGACAGGGATGGAATTCTTTTGTATTTACACTGCAGCTGTCTGCTGCTGCGCCAACGGCAGCATTGGCGGTTAACGGGGCTGATCCGATCGTGGTACCGGTAGATGGAGAAATCGGTGACTACATCTGCTGGGTGGATATTACAACTGGAATGACCACATGTTATCTGGACGGTTTTCTTGTGATGAACCGTATGCCGGTTGAAGTGCCGGATAAACCTGCAGACGCACCGGATTCCGATGATCAAAAGGAGCCAGTGAATCCGGATACTCCGGGGGATTCAAAGGATCAAACGGATGGTAAGAATCCAGGCGATCCGCAGATACCAACAGACATTGTCAAGGAATCCCCCAAAACAGGGGATAGTGACATTGCTGTATTCTTTGCAGGATGGATGGCTTTCCTTTGCAGCTTTGCGGTATTGCTTATCTATAGACGCCGCATGGCAGGTCAGGGAGCCGGAGAACACAACAGAAAATAGTAAAATTGGGAGATCTGCCGCGGAGCGTTTACTTCAGAAACCTCCGCAGCAGCTTCCGGTACAGCTCCCGGTAGGGCTGATACCGCATAGGAAGATCCAGCCACTGTTTTTTATCCACAATACTCTTGTAATGGGAGAAGGTGGCGAAGCCCTCCTTCCCGTGGTAGGAGCCCATGCCGCTCTCTCCAAAACCGCCAAAGCCCATCTCGCTGGTAGCAAGATGGATGATGGTGTCGTTGATACAGCCGCCGCCGAAGCCGCACTGCGCAGTGATCCTTTTGGCGGCGGCTTTGTCTCTGGTGAAGATATACAGGGCCAGCGGATGCTCCATGGAATTGATCCGGGCGATGGCCTCGTCAAAGGAGTGGAAGGTCAGGATGGGCATCAGGGGGCCGAAGATCTCCTCCTGCATGACGGCGTCCTGGAAGGTGACGTTGTCCATGACAGTGGGGGCAATCTGTAAGGCTTCACTGTCGGCATTTCCGCCCAGAACCACCTTTTCCTTGTCGATCAGTCCGAGAATCCGCTGAAAATGCTTCTCGTTGATGATCTTTCCGTAATCCTTATTTTCAAGCGGATTGTCACCGTATTGACGGCGTATTTCCCTTAGGATCTCTTTTACCAGAGTGTCCTTGATACTGCTGTCGCAGTAGATGTAATCCGGGGCCACGCAGGTCTGGCCGCAGTTTAGGAACTTGCCGAAGACAATGCGCCGGGCGGCCAGCTTCAGGTTGGCGGTTTTCTCTACCACGCAGGGGCTTTTGCCGCCAAGCTCCAGAGTGACGGGGGTCAGGTGGGCGGAGGCGTTCCTCATGACCTCTTTTCCCACTGCCTGACTTCCGGTGAAGAAGATGTAGTCAAAATGCTCCTGCAGAAGGCAGGCATTTTCAGTCCGTCCGCCGGTGACCACCGCTACGTAGTTCGGATCAAAGCACGCTTCGAGAATCTGCTTTATGACCTGGCCGGTGCAGGGGGAGTAGGCGCTGGGCTTCACCACTGCGGTATTGCCGGCGGCAATGGCGTCCACCAGAGGATCCATGGTCAGAAGGAAGGGGTAATTCCAGGGACTCATGATCAGCGTCACTCCGTAGGGGGAAGGCTTTTGGAAGCTTCTGGAATGAAACTGGGCCAGAGGCGTGTACACCCGGCGTTCCCTGGCGAAGGCTTTCGTGTGTTGGATCATATAGCTAAGCTCGCTGAGCACCAGCCCCGTCTCACACATATAGCTCTCGAAGCTGCTCTTGCCCAGATCCTTTTTCAGGGCCTCATTGATCTGCGTCTCATGCTTTTGAATGGCAGCCTTGAGCTTTTTCAGGGCAAGGATACGACATTCTATAGGAAGCGTGGCTCCCGTATAAAAATAATTTCGCTGTTTTTCTACAATCTGTCTGATCTTAGTTTCGTTCATAATGTGTGTTTCCTTTCTGGGTTATTCCATCACCTGATAATAGAACTGTTCCAGCTCCTCGGCGTCCATCAGCACCGGTACCGGGTAGAGGGGATTGGCTTCTTTGTCGGCGTAGCGGGAAAGCTTAGGGATGTCCTGCGCCTGTATTTCTTTTATTGTATCACCAATTCCGTATTTTGTATTCATTTCTTTGATTGTCTGGATAAATATTTTTGCCCCTTCCTGGCAGTCTGCGTCCGGAGTGGTAAGGCCGGCTTCCACTGCCAGCCGGTGGAGCTTTCTGTGGATCGCTGTCCCGTAGGACTCCAGCACGCAGGGCAGCAGGACGGCATTGGCTAGTCCGTGGGGAACGTTGTAAGCACCGCCCAGAGAGTGGGCTACCGCGTGCACATACCCCACGTATGATTTTGTGAAGGCGCAGCCTGCGTAGTAGGAGGCTTTCAGCATATTTCTTCGGGCTGTGATGTTGGCGCCGTCGGAATATGCCGTGTCCAGATTTTCAAAAATAAGCCGGACAGCCATCAGCGCATCCTTCCTTGTCCCGTAGGTGGTGGAATTGCCGATGTACGCCTCCACCGCATGGGTCAGGGCGTCCATGCCCGTGGTGGCGGTGAGAAAAGGAGGAAGGCTAAGCGTCACCCTGGGATCCAGCACTGCATACCTGGGGATCAGCGGGAAATCATTGATGGCATATTTGTGCCTTGTCTCAGCGTCTGTGATGACGGCGGCCAGGGTGGTCTCGCTTCCGGTTCCGGCGGTGGTGGGAATCGCGATAAGAAGGGGGAGCTTCTTATGTACTTTTAGAATGCCTTTCATCTTTGCCAGGGACTGCTTCGGTTTGGCAATCCGGGCGCCCACGGCCTTGGCGCAGTCTATGCTGGAGCCGCCGCCAAAGCCGATCAATGCGCTGCAGCCATCGCTATAATACAGTGTAAGGGCCTCGTCCACATTGACAGTGGTGGGATTTGCAACGGTCTTGTCATAGATGGTATAGGAAATGCCGGAAGCTGTCAGCGCCTTTTCAAGCCCGCCGATGAGCCCGAGCTTTGTAATCCCTGCATCTGTGATGATCAGTACGTGGTCACACTTCTTTTTGCGGAGGATCTCCGGCAGAGCTTTGACGCTGCCTACCACCTTTGGAGTACGGTAGGGGAGGAAAGGGAGCGCCAGTTTAAAGACGGTCTGGAATGTGCGGCAGTAAGCTTTTTTGAAACGGTTCATGTCATATCATATCCTTTCGTAAATAAGTATGAATATAAAAATATTTGACAATCAAAACAAACTAATTATAGTAAAATATGGGAGAT
>CABQGZ010000055.1 GCA_902463835.1 uncultured Lachnospiraceae bacterium | reverse complement strand
TTTCAGGGAAATTTATTGTTTTTTAAGAAGTTGCGGTTGCTATATCGATTGTCTGGGAATATAATTGGATTATAGTGTTTTTGCCTTTGCAGACATCGCAGGCAAAACAAGCGATTATACTGATTTTTTCCAGGAGGATAAACCATGACCCGTGTATTGCTGGTGGAGGACGACTCTGCCATTGTAAAAAACCTGACTGAATTTCTGCAGAAGGAAGGCTTTTCCATCGATTCCGCCGACGGGCAGAAGAAAGCCCTGGCCAGGATTGCCGAGCAATCCTATGACCTGGTACTTCTCGACGTATCCTTAAGAGACGGCAACGGCTTCGGTGTCTGCACCGCCATCAAGAGTACCTCGGACACCCCGGTGATCTTCCTCACTGCCTCCGGGGATGAGTTCAGCGTGGTCACCGGACTGGATCTGGGCGCCGACGACTACATCGCCAAGCCCTTCCGTCCCCGGGAGCTGGTATCCCGCATGAAGAGCGTGCTTCGAAGAAGCGCCGGCAGCGCCCAGACTGTCTTCGAGCAGGAGGATATCCGCATTGATACTGCACGGGCCCTTGTCACAAAGAGCGGCAATGAGCTGCTGCTCTCCGCCCTGGAATACCGGCTGCTGCTGTATTTTTTTACCAACCGCGGCATTGTGCTGTCCCGGAACAAGCTGCTGGAGGAGATCTGGGATGTGGCAGGAGAATTCGTCAACGACAATACCCTCACCGTATACATCAAGCGCATACGGGAGAAGATCGAGGATGATCCGGCCGACCCTAAGATCATAAAGACCATACGGGGACTGGGTTATAAACTTGGGTAGCCAGAATCGTCTGTGGAAACTATCGCAGGAGACGCCACAGCTGAATATCATCCCCATTTTTTAGGAGGTACCACATGAAATTTTTACGCAACCCGGAGATTTCCCGAAGCATATGCTTTCACCTGGCTGTCACAGCCGCAGCTTCCACAGCTGCCTACATCTGTGATCGCTATTACGCCCGGCGCATTGGATATTCTACCCATAATCTATGCACTTTGTTGGTAGTCTGCCTCTGCCTGCTGTTCGCCGCCGCTCATCTTGTGACCCATTATTTTCGCTACCAGAGCATCCGCCATCTGAGTCGGGATATCGACCGGATCCTCCACGGCACAGACTCCCTCCATTTTTCTGATTACAAGGAAGGGGAATTGTCCATATTAAAGATAGAGATTGACAAAATGGTGCAGTGCCTGCGGGAGCAGCGGGATACATTAAAGAATGACAAGCTCTCCCTGGCAGCCTCCATGGCGGACATCTCCCACCAGATCCGCACACCGCTCACCTCCATCCGTCTCGTCATAAGCCTCCTGTCAGAGCCGGAGCTTTCTGAGGACAAGCGGCTGGAGCTGACACGACAGCTGTCCTTGCTGATCACAAGAATCGACTGGCTCATTGAAGCCCTTCTGAAGATCTCCCGGCTGGACGCCGGCTGCGTCACCCTGCGTCAGGAGAGCATACCCGTCGCCCGTCTGATTGCAAATGCCCAGGAGCCCCTTGCCATACCCATGGAGCTGCGTGGGCAATGCTTTGCTTTTACCGCCCGTACAAAACGAGAATCTGTGCTCTGTGACCTGTCCTGGACAACGGAAGCAATTGGAAATATTTTAAAAAACTGTATGGAGCACACACCAGATGGAGGTGAGATACGTGTTCTCACCTCCGAGAATCCGATTTTCACCGAGATCATCATCGAAGATAATGGGCCAGGCTTGGATCATGAGGATCTGCCTCATCTCTTTGAACGTTTTTACAAAGGAAAGGATTCCAGCGAACAGAGCATCGGCATCGGGCTGGCGCTGGCACGCGTGATCTTCTCCAGGCAGAACGCTACCATTAAGGCGGAAAACCGGGCAGAAGGAGGAGCTCGGTTTATTGTCCATTTCTATAAAGCTCTTCCGTGAGGAAAATAAATCGATCGGATCCATCCTTTTCGGATGGCGTATTCCGGATTTCAAAATTTTCCGGTGACAAAACTGTCACACAAAAGTCATTGCCGTGTCATTTTCGCCCGCTATAATGCATGATAGAAACCATACATCAACGGAGGTACATTATGGATATTTTAAAGGTAGAACATCTGACAAAGGTATACGGAAAAGGGGAGAATCAGGTCTATGCCCTGAACGACGTATCCTTTTCTGTGAAAAAGGGCGAGTTTGTAGCCATCATCGGCCCCTCTGGCTCCGGAAAATCCACGCTGCTGCATATTTTGGGCGGAGTGGACCGTCCTACTGGCGGAAAGGTTTTTCTGGACGGCAGCGACGTGTACGCCCAGAATGAGACCCAGCTTGCCATCTTCCGCAGAAGGCAAGTGGGATTGATCTATCAGTTTTACAACCTGATCCCTGTCTTAAATGTGACAGAGAATATCACTCTGCCGGTTCTCATGGACGGAAGAGAGATCAATCAGGAGCGTTTTGATGAGCTGATCTCCATTCTGAGTCTGAAGGGCCGTGAGGGGCACCTGCCCAATCAGCTTTCCGGCGGACAGCAGCAGCGCGTCTCCATCGGCCGGGCTCTGATGAACGCTCCCGCCGTGGTGCTGGCGGATGAACCTACCGGCAACCTGGATTCCAAGAACAGCCAGGAGATTATCTCTCTCTTAAAATTCAGCAATCAGAAATACAATCAGACGCTGGTTGTGATCACCCACGACGAGAGTATCGCATTGCAGGCGGATCGGATCATCGCCATCGAGGACGGGAAAATTACCAGAGATGAGGTGATCCGTCCATGAACATCTTCCAGAAAGTCACCATAAAGACCCTGAAGGAGAACAGGACGCGAACCATTGTCACCATTATCGGTATCATTTTGTCCCTCTCCATGTTCACGGCGGTAACCACCAGCGTCTCCTCCTTCCAATATTTTCTCAAGGAGAGAGCAAAGCTGCAGGAGGGGAACTATCATGTGAGCTTCTCCGCCACAGCCGCCCAGTGCAAAGAATTTACCTCCACTTCCTCCATAGAGAATGTATTCCTTCTGGAGAACATCGGGTATTCCAGGCTGGAAAATGGTACCAATCTGGAAAAACCATATCTGTTCATCGGAGGAATCGGAGAAAATCTGAACGGTTCTCTCCCCATCAAGATCACAGAGGGACGTATGCCGGAGAATGAGAACGAGCTTCTGGTTCCCAACCATCTGTCCTACAACGGCGGCGTCAACTATCAACTGAACGAAACGGTTACACTGGATATGGGACGACGCATATCCGAAGACGCAAAGGGCACTTTTTATGCGCTATGGCAGAACACGCCTTACCTGTACACCCAGGAAGAAATGGAGAAGCTAAAAGAGCTTGGCCGGGCGCCGGAAAGCACCGAGACCGAGCGCTTTGTCCCTGAGAGTTCCCATACTTACACTGTGGTTGGATTCTATGATCGGCCCGCCACAGAACCTTATACTGCTCCCGGCTACACCGCGCTTACCGTCAGCGCATCCCCAAAATCTTTCGGGGATGCCGCCATGGAAAATCCGGCTGGCGAAAGCCACACTCCTGACATCACGATCATCGACGAGACGGACGGCACTGCCTACGTCCGCTTTAAAGACCCCGATGACGCCGTTCCGTGGTTGAACAGCCACGATTTTCCAGACAGTGACACCAACTCCGATCTGCTCCGGATGTATGCGGCTTCCTATGAATCCTCCTACAACAGCGTGCTGTATGGGCTGGCCGCGGTATTGATCTTTATCATTTTGTTTGGCTCCATCTCCCTGATTTATAACGCATTTTCCATCTCTGTCACGGAGCGCACCAAACAGTTTGGGCTCTTGGCCTCTCTGGGTGCCACCAAGAAACAGCTGGTTCGGAGCATATTATTTGAAGCCGTAAGCCTCTGCGTCATCGGAATCCCCGTGGGTGTTCTGGCAGGTATTGTGGGAATCGGCATTACCTTTTCCCTGCTGGGCGGTTCCCTGGCCACCGCTCTCATGGGAACCGAAACCGTCTCCCTCACCCTGCACGTATCGCCCTGGTCCATTTTCGGCGCTGTGTTTTTAGGCATGCTGACCGTGCTTGTCTCCGCCTGGCTTCCCTCCCGGCGGGCCGCCAGACTCTCCCCCATCGACGCCATCCGTCAGACCGCGGATATCAATATTCGTCCGGGGAAGGTGCGGACCTCTCGGCTGACCTACCGGCTCTTCGGTCTGTCCGGCATGCTGGCCGCCAAGAATTTTAAACGCAACCGAAAGAAATACCGGGCCACCGTCCTGTCCCTGTTCGTCAGCATCGTGCTGTTCATCTCGGCCAGCAGCTTCTGCTCCTACCTGATGAACGCCGCCGGAGCAATTATATCCGATGCCGGCTGCGATATTGTGTACCGCCGCAGTCCGGATCATCCGGAGCTCTCCAACGACACCTTGTTGGAAAAGCTGGCGCAAACGGAGGGAATCACAGAAGCAGCCTGGGTGCAGACCGGCTATCTTCCCCTCACGCTGGCAAAAAGTGATCTGTCGAAAGAATACCGACAGTTCTACGACGCCTACGAGCGGACCTCATCCCAACAAGAAGAGTCAGACCGCCACTTTTTTGACCAGTGTCCGCTGTACTTTGTCAACGACAGCGCCTACGAGGCTTTTGTTGCTGAGGCTGGCATTTCCGCCGCAGGCTCTGCGGATCCTGAGCATCCGGTGGCTATCGCCTTTGATTTTTTCCGCGCTTATGACGGGAACACCGGAAAATATTCCACCTTCAACCTGCTAAACTCCCAGGATACAACCATAGAGCTCACGCAGGCAGTCGCTCCGGAGGGTTACAAGCACGGCGGTTATTATATGGATGAAAATAACCAGTTTATTTATTATTTCGATCCTGTGGGGGAGACAGCGGGAGATACCATTCAGGTTCCCGCCAAGGATTGCACAAAGCCTTTTTCTCTAAAGCTTCACGCCGTGCGTAAGGACGTTCCCTTTTACATGGAAGGAAACTATTCCAACGGGCTGATCCTGTTATTCCCGGAAAGTGCCATGGACACCGTTCTTGGCAAGGATGCAGCGGAGTATGAGCGAAAGAGCTACACCACCTTCTGCTTTACTGCCTCCGACCACAAGAGCGCCACCGCCGACATATCGGAAACGTTGCGGGAAATGGGTCTTGACAGCAAGAACGTCCACGACTATGCGGAGAGTGCCGCCCAGGAACGCACTATGTTTTTGGCCGTTATGGTATTTTCCTACGGGTTTATCACGTTGATCTCCCTGATCGCCATAGCCAATGTATTCAACACCATCTCCACCAACATTCAGCTGCGGAAACGGGAGTTCGCCATGCTGCGCTCCACAGGAATGACCCCCAGGGGCTTCCGCATTATGATGTGCTACGAGTGCCTTCTGTACGGCGTCAAAGGGCTGCTGTATGGACTCCCCGCCTCTGTTCTCATCACCTTCTGGATCTACCGCAGCGTGTCGGGGGGATGGGAGACCAGCTTCTACATCCCCTGGTACAGTCTGGTGATTGCCATCGGAAGTGTATTCCTTGTGGTCGGCAGCACCATGGTGTACTCCATGCGCAAGATTGGAAAAGAAAATATCATGGATAATCTGAAAAATGATAATGCCTGATCTATCTTTACAGTAAAATACGATGATGCGCTATCCCCATTTTCTCCAACAGCTGCAGCTCTCGCTGCTGGCAGGTAAACAGGATAATCTGGTTGTCCTGTTTATCTGCCAGCCATTTGAGGGTTCGGGAAAGACGCAGCTCATCATAGGCGCAGAAGGTCTCGTCCAAAAGCACCGGCAATGGCTCCTCCTGTATCATACACCGCCCAACGCCAAGGCGAAGGGCCAGATACAGCTGTTCCATGGTTCCTCTGCTCAGCTGCCAGGGGCTAAGACACCGGTCTCCAGCATAGATCATCAGCTGCCCATCCTCCGCAAGCTCCAGACGGTCATATTTCCCCCCTGTAATTCCGGTCAAAATGCCGGATACCGCCTCCCGAATATCATCCCGTTTGTCTCGGTAGCTTTCCCCCGCCACCCGTTCCAGTGTATCCAGCGCCAGCTGGATACTTTTTTGTTCTGCCAGTATCTTACGTTCTTCGCCAGATACTCCCCTTTGCTCCTCACTTTCCTCCAATACGTTGGTGAGACGCATCTGCTTTTCCTCCAGCTGTTCCCGAAAGAGATCCGCGACAGATGCCTGGGCTTCCACTGTGGTCTCCGGGTGATTCGCCACCGTTTCTGATCCGTGGCCGCCCTTGACATCTGAATTCATACCTGCCCTGCTTTTGGCAGTCTGATATTTGCGCACGCTCCGCCATATCCGACAAAAGACCCACAGAATCCAGCCAATCACCGGAATCCGAAAGACCCATCCGCCCTTTTGCTTCTCCGCCGTGTGTGCTCGATCGTCTTCTTTCTGTCCTCTCTGCAACGCTGCTGCCTTCTGCTCTGTGTCCGCCGTTCCTTCTTTCCTCTCTCCTTTCTGGCTCGCTGCTATCTTCTGCTCCAGCTGCCGGATATCCTCCCATAGCAGCTCTTTCTCCCATTCCAGGCGCTCCAGACACTCCTTTTTCTGCTGCCGGTACCTTTTCAGCCGCTGTTCCTCCAGTTTTCGCCTTCCCTCCAGCTGTCTTATGGCCTGCCGTACATCGATCCCTGCTTCCCCGCCATGCACCACGTTCGCCAGCTCCTGCTGCAGTTGGCGGCCAAAGGTCTCCTCCGTCACCACCGCCGCCTGAGAAATGCAATACGTGTTCTCATAAAATTCCTTCCGCACTCCTCCCAACAGCATGTCCAGATCCCCATGGTCCACCGACAATTCCTCCTGATCCGCCTGGTGATACAACCGAACCGTCTTTTCCCTGTGATAGAAATTCCGCTCTATGGTAAAATCCTTATCCGCCACGCAAAATTCCATACTTCCGGTATAGTACGATGCCGTATTCCAGGGCTCGTAGCGCTGATAAGCGCTCTCCTTGGCCCGCCCCCGCTGCTTCTCCATACCAAACAGCATGCCCACCAGAAAGCTCTGCAATGTGGACTTTCCGCTTTCATTTTCACCATACACCACATTGAGCCCCGGTGCAAAGCAGATTGTCCTATGGTGAAATTTTCCGTAATTGTCAAGCTGTGCCTTTTTTATATACATGGCAATTCCCCTCTTTGCTTCTTTTCCTGCACAATACAGTAAATCTTATGTATTCCCCAGCAATGCATCCACACCAAGATACAGCGCTCGTCGGACTGCTTCATCCTGAGGCATCCCTTCCAATTCCCGAATATAGCGCCCGACAATCTGATCTCTGTATTCCTGCTTCAGCTTTTCAAAGTCATATCCCGGTCTGCACAAAAGCTCCACATCCACCACACCGGGAAGCTCTGACAAGCGCTCCACATCCGGCGGTGTCTCAGGATCATACATTCCAGTAAGTGTAAGTACCGCCAGCTGATAATCCGAAAGTCCCTCAAGAGCATCCCTCGCCTGCTGCAGCAGTCGGTAATTGGTGGTATCCCGCTCCAGTTCCAACTCTATCCCGCGGTATTCGCACATCCGAATGGGATAAAAAACCGTATTGGCTGCCCCTCTCTTCAACTCTGTGATCCAATATCCCCTCGGCCCCCGCTCCGTATGATCCAGGGGCTGCAGGCTCCCAGCCATGACAATCCGGTTCTCCTTCAGCTGTCCCGGCTTATGGATATGTCCCAGAGCTATATAATGGAAATCCATCTGTTCCAGCTCCCCCACCGTAAAAGGCACATGATTCTCATCGCCGCCGTGGGCCAATAAAATATGGTATTCATTTCCCGGCTTTCTATCGATACAGCCACATGTCTCCCCCTTCTTAGCCCTCCATGCCGTACCGTCTGACACCGGTATCATATCCGCCGATATTATATTGCTAAGACGATCCCTGATCTCCCGGTGCTCGTAGCTAAAGCCATATACCGCTGTGGACAATTCCGTAAACTCAATGGCTCCCAGATTCTCTGACTTCAAAAAGAAGATATTCTCATTCCACGAAAACGAACGATAGAAGGAATTCCTGGATAGATAGTCGTGATTTCCCGCCATAATAACCACCTTCGCCCTGGTAAGCCTGGATAGAATCTCGTTTACCTCCTTCAATTCCCTTTTCAGGGGCTGCCGATGAAACAGATCGCCGGCAATCAGAACCAGATCCACCTGGTGTTCCTCCGCCGCCTCTACCGCCTGTGTAAAGGCATCCCAGAGCTGTCTGGCTCTTCCATCGCCCCAGGGCTTTCCCTTGTCCGGCTCCATTCCAAGATGGACATCCGCCATATGCAATAGTTTCATGAAGGGGCCTCCTCTCTGCTTTCTTTCTCCCTATGATAGCATAGAATGGGGCAGCTTGGCAAGGTTACTTCTAAGGGGCGACTCCTATTAGACGCAAAGGGCCGCCTCGGGAAAGGGGAAGACTCTTATTAGACGCAAAGAGCCGCCTCAGGAAAGGGGGGTGTCCATGTCAGACGCGCTCTCGCTCCGTCCAAAACGTAGCGGACACTAACCTCGCAAACCATTATCATGGCCCGCTCGCTAAGTGCCGACGTCTTGCAAGGGTCTGACATGGACACCCCCCTTTCCTGAGGCTACTTTTTTCGCAAGTACAGACATGCCCTTTTTTCAAAACGGAATTCATAGCAAGCTTATGAATGGAAGCAATCGCAGCTATTGTATAAAGGCGTGTTGACAATGCAATCCTGGGGAAAGATGTTCTAACATGCAGATAATCCAGCCCGGGGAAAAGGTGTCCCATCTTGCTAATAATCCAGTCCCGAGGAAAAGATGTCCCAACATGCAGATAATCCAGCCCCGGGGGAAAGGTGTCCCATCTTGCAGGTAATCCAGCCCCGGGGAAAAGGTGTCCCAACATGCAGATAATCCAGCCCCTGGGAAGAGATATGCCCATACTCAGACCCTTGCAAGACGTCGGCACTTAGCGAACAGGCCGAGAATCGGACTGTGAGGTTAGTGTCCGCTACGTCTGTGCACGGAGCGAGAGCGCGTCTGATATGGGCATATCTCTTCCCAGGGGCGGCACTTATCCCCATTTCAGGACACCTTTTCCTCGGGGCGGCACTTCGCTCGGGGCAGCCCTAGCGCAGTAACACTGTATAGCCACAAAAAGCTGCCGCCTACATTTCTGTAAGACAGCAGCCTTTTCATGGGATATCCCTGTTTTCTGTTTATTTTGCCCAACGCGGAAATTTATTCCTCGATGAGAGCGGCGGCTTCCTCATCCATCAGCGGTTCATCCTCGCCATATGCTTCGTCAGCCTCATCCTCATACCCCTCGTCATCGTAATCCTCGTCTGTGAACTCTCCGTAGAAGCTGTCCTCGTCATACTCAAAGTCATCTGCGAAGTTAATCTCATCCGTCTCTTTTACGTCGGAGCTCAAATGCAGGTTGCGGTAGCGCTTCATACCGGTTCCGGCCGGAATCAGCTTACCGATGATAACATTCTCCTTCAGACCGATCAACGGGTCAACCTTACCCTTGATGGCGGCTTCCGTAAGAACCTTGGTGGTCTCCTGGAAGGATGCCGCAGACAGGAAGGAATTGGTGGCCAGGGACGCCTTGGTAATACCCAGCATTACCTGCTTTCCATCTGCCGGCTCCAGGCCCTCTTCCAAAAGCCTTGCATTGGTGTCTTCATATTCCAGAATATCAACCAGCGTACCCGGCAGGAATTCAGAATCACCGTTGTTCTCGATCCGCACCTTCTTCAGCATCTGGCGCACGATCACTTCGATATGCTTATCGTTGATCTCAACACCCTGCAGACGGTATACACGCTGTACTTCCTGGATCATATAATCCTGAACGGAGCGCACGCCCTTGATCTTTAAGATATCGTGGGGATTCACACTACCTTCGGTCAGCTCATCTCCAGCCTCCAGCACGGCGCCGTCCATAATCTTGATTCTGGATCCGTAAGGAATCAGGTATGCCTTGCTCTCGCCTGTCTCATCGTTGGTTACAATGATCTCACGCTTCTTCTTGGTGTCCTTGATGGTTGCAACTCCAGCAAATTCCGTAATAATGGCAAGACCTTTGGGCTTTCTTGCCTCAAACAGCTCCTCCACACGGGGAAGACCCTGTGTGATATCGTCACCAGCCACACCACCGGTATGGAAGGTACGCATGGTAAGCTGTGTACCGGGCTCGCCGATGGATTGAGCCGCGATAATACCAACTGCTTCTCCCACCTGTACGGACTGGCCGGTAGCCATGTTGGCACCGTAACACTTGGCACATACGCCGTTGTAGGAACGGCAGGTCAGAATGGTACGAATCTTTACCTTGCGGTCACGATCCGGCACCAGGTCGCCCAGCTCATTCTCCATCATATAAGGCTTTCCGTCCTCATCGACGCCCTGGTTCATCACAAGCGCCGCACGTCTGGGGGTGATCATATGATTTGCTTTCACAAGCACATTGCCGTCTTTGTCACAGATATCATTGCAGGCAAAACGTCCGGTAATACGATCCTGAAGGCTCTCAATCTCCTCCTTGCCGTCCATGAATGCCTTCACATACATGCCCGGAATCTCCTTGCCCTCGCAGCAGTCCGTCTCCCGAACGATAAGTTCCTGGGAAACGTCTACCAGACGTCTCGTCAGATATCCGGAGTCTGCGGTACGCAGCGCCGTGTCGGACAGACCCTTGCGGGCTCCGTGGGCAGACATGAAGTACTCCAGTACGTCCAGACCTTCACGGAAGTTGGACTTGATGGGAAGCTCGATGGTTCTACCTGTTGTATCCGCCATCAAACCACGCATACCGGCCAGCTGCTTGATCTGCTTGTCGGAACCACGGGCTCCGGAGTCAGCCATCATATAAATGTTGTTGTATTTGTCCAGTCCGTCCAGCAGCTCCTTGGTAAGAATATCGTCCGTCTCTTTCCAGGTCTCTACCACTTCCTTGTACCGCTCTTCCTCGGTAATCAGACCACGCTTATAGTTCCTGGTGATCCGGTCTACCGTATCCTGAGCGTTCTTGATCAGCTCCGGCTTCTTAGCCGGCACAGTCATATCGGAGATGGAAACCGTCATAGCTGCTCTCGTGGAGTATTTGTAACCCATGGCCTTAATGTCGTCCAATACCTCAGCGGTCTTAGTAGCGCCATGGATATTGATTACTTTTTCCAGTATCTGCTTTAATCCCTTCTTGCCCACGTGGAAATCCACTTCCAATTTGAAGAGGTTCGCAGGATCATTCCGGTCTACAAAGCCAAGATCCTGTGGCAGAATCTCGTTGAAGATGAACCGGCCCAGAGTGGAATCCAGCCATCCGCTGACCTGCTCTCCATTCTCGTTGGTTCTCACTCCGCGCACCCGGATTCTGGAATGCAGGGTCACAGCATTATTTTCATAAGCCAGAATGGCTTCATTCACGCTCTTAAAGCATTTGCCTTCTCCCAGCGCCCCAGGTCTCTCCTGGGTCAGATAGTAGATACCAAGCACCATATCCTGGGAGGGAACGGCAACCGGTCCGCCATCGGAGGGCTTCAGCAGGTTGTTGGGTGAAAGCAGCAGGAACCGGCATTCCGCCTGAGCTTCCACGGACAGAGGCAGATGCACAGCCATCTGGTCGCCGTCAAAGTCGGCGTTGTATGCGGTACATACCAACGGATGCAGCTTGATCGCCTTACCTTCCACCAGAATGGGCTCAAATGCCTGGATACCAAGTCTGTGCAGTGTAGGAGCACGGTTCAGCATGACGGGGTGTTCCTTGATTACTTCTTCCAGAACGTCCCACACCTCGGTCTGTACCCGCTCAACCATCTTCTTGGCACTCTTGATATTGTGGGCGGTGCCTTTTGCCACCAACTCCTTCATTACGAAGGGCTTGAATAATTCAATTGCCATTTCCTTGGGCAGGCCACACTGGTAGATCTTCAGCTCGGGTCCTACC
>CABQGZ010000054.1 GCA_902463835.1 uncultured Lachnospiraceae bacterium | reverse complement strand
ACAAAAATGAGGAAAAAAGAAAAATCCTATGGACAAGAGAAAAAACATGCCGTATAATCCAAAATACAAAAAGCGAGGTGATGTATTGGGATTATGAAAATGGCGTGGACGCTGCTGCTTCTGATTACGGCGGTGGCCATGGATGTACGCAAGGGCAGGATCAGTAACCGGTTGATCTGCCTGGGAACTATATCGGGTATTCTGATCCGGATATGGGAGTCCGGAATCGAAGGCCTAATCTTGTCTGTCATTCAGATATTCATTCCGGTTATCGTATTATTTCTTTTGTTTCTGATGCGTGCGCTTGGCGCAGGCGACATCAAATTATTTTCCTTGATAGGAAGTATTTGGAACTTGAAAGTATTGTGTAGTTGTATGTTTTTTTCATTTCTGGCAGGGGCAGTGATGTCTTTAGCAAAATTGTTGTACCATAAAAATCTTTTGGTACGTTTGAATTACTTTTGCCGGTATATCCGGGAATGTTTTCTCATAAAAAGTATCGGGGTATATCGGAGGCAGTCGGATGGGAAAGAAAACACCATTTGTTTTTCAATGGCAGTATTCGTTGGGTTTTGTATTACAATGGAGGTGACTATGTGAGGAGGATAACCATAGCAATCTGTGAGGAGCAGACTGCTTACCGGGAGCGGTTGGCAGAGTATTTTATACAGAAAAAAGGGGGTAAGCTTGCGGTTGCTACTTTTTCTGACCGAAAGAGATTTAAGGAGAGCGCAAAAGAGAAGGACTTTGATGTGGTGCTTTTGGGCGAAGGCTTTGAAGGGATTGGGAGCAGGGAAGACGAAAAGACGCTGCAGATACGTCTGAGCGCTACGCCGGAGTGCGCGGAGAAGGAACCCATGATCTTCAAGTACCAGTCAGCCGATGAGATTTTAAGAACCATGTTTGAGTACTATTTGAAATTGGGAAGGGTGGAATCTTATGTCAGCAGAAAGGAGAAGGAGATCATCGGTGTCTATTCCCCCACCCGCAGCAGGCTGCAGACACCTTTCGCGCTGACGCTGGCAAGGATTCTGTCGGAGGACAAGCGATGCCTCTATGTGAATCTGGGGGAATGGGCCGGTTTCGGAGAATGGACGGAGGAGAAATATCACAGAGATCTGGCGGATCTGATGTATCTTTTGTCTGGAGAGGGGCGCAGCGTGCAGGGGGTGCTGGAGAGCGTGCTCCACTCCCTGGATCATATGGATTACATTCCGCCTATGACGGACGCGCAGCTGCTGTGTCAGACCGGGGAGGAGGAGTATCAGAGGCTTCTTACGCTGTTGGTGGAGCACACGGATTATGAGCTGATCTTTCTGGACTTTGGGGTGATGGTTCCAGGATTTTTCTCCCTGCTGGAGCAGTGTACCAGCCTCTATGGGGTGTTGGATGCGGGAATCTGGGCGCGGGGGCAGTGCCGACAGTTCGAGGAGAGCATGCTGCGGACCGGGCGGAAAGAGCTGGCGGAACGGTTCCGGTATGTGACGTTCTCAGGGGAGGAGGAGCAGGCGGCCATGCAGGACCCGGTGCTTCATCAGTGGCTCTACGGCAAGCTGGGAGACCGGGCCCGGGCGGCCCGCTATTTACGGCAGTGATGATTTGATTACCGCTTCCCAAAGGTATGGGTGAACCGTTGCAAATATTGGGAACGAAGAAAACAATATGGGGGAGGAGAAGGACGCATGGAACAGATGCGGCGACAATATGGGGGAGAAGAAGGACACATGGAACAGATTCGACGATATGTTATGGAACAGCTGGATATCTCCAGGGAGATACCAGATGAAGAGCTGCTTGGGGTGATTGATGAGGCGGTCTGCAGACGGGCAAAAGGGGAAGAACTGTCGGTGTCCAGGCGAAGGGAATTGCAGCGGAGGGTGTTTTTTTCGCTGCGGAGGCTGGACATACTGCAGGAACTGTTGGAGGATGATGAGATCACGGAGATCATGGTCAATGGGTACGGAAAAATTTTTTATGAAAAACATGGGAGAATGCTGGCCTGGGACAGGCACTTTGTGTCCAGAGAGCGGTTGGAGGATGTGATTCAGCAGATTGTGGGAAGCAATAACCGGGTGGTCAACGAGTATTCGCCCATTGTGGACACAAGGCTTTCCGATGGTTCCCGGGTGAATATTGTCCTGGCGCCAATTGCCATTGACGGTTCCTGCATCTCCATTCGAAAATTTCCGAAGCATCCTATCACCATGGAGCGCATGATGGGGCTTGCTTCCATCTCGGGGGAACTGGCGGAATTCTTAAAGAAGCTGGTGGAGGCCAGGTACAATATTTTTATTTCCGGGGGGACAGGCTCCGGGAAGACCACTTTTTTGAATGCCCTGTCCGCCTATATTCCAGGGGAAGAGCGGATTGTGACCATCGAGGATTCGGCGGAGCTGCAGATTCAGAACATCGCGAATCTGGTGCGGCTGGAAACCAGGAATGACCATATGGAGGCAGGGAATGAGATTACCATCCGGGATCTGATCAAAACGGCCCTTCGCATGCGACCGGATCGGATTATCGTGGGGGAGATCCGTGGAGCGGAGGCATTGGACATGCTGCAGGCCATGAACACGGGGCACGACGGCTCCCTGAGCACGGGCCATGCCAACAGCTGTGAGGATATGCTGAAACGGATCGAGACTATGGTGCTGATGGGAATGGAGCTGCCCCTGGAGGCAGTGCGGGCTCAGATTGCGGCGGGCATCGATATCCTGGTGCATCTGGGACGACTGCGGGACGGAGCAAGGAAGGTGCTGGATGTGGTGGAGATAACGGGGTATGAGGATTGCAGGATCTGTCTGAATCCGCTGTATCGGTTTCGGGAGAAAAAGGGAGAGGACGGGGGCGTGAAAGGATGCTGGGAGCAGGTGGGAAGCCTGAAGCAGCGGGAAAAGTGGCTGGCGGCAGGATTCTAAAATCGGCTGGCGCGTGCAGGGGGAAGTACCGGACGGGGAAACAGAATGGAAGAAAGAAAACGGGTGGATTCCGGAAGAAGCCCTTTGCTGATACGGAGAAGGATTACAGAATATACCATCTCACAGCCCGGGACATGGGGGTGTGTACCGGGGGCGCGGTAATTCTTTCCGGGTGTATTGCCTGGCTGTTTTACAAGAGCATATGGGGGTTTTTGGTGCTGCCTTTGGCGTGGAGTTTATTGTATTGGGGACAGAAGCGGAACGGAGTAAAAAGGCAGCAGCAGCGTCTGCGGGAGCAGTTTCGGGAGTGCATCCGTGTGGTGGCTTCCTCCATGTATTCCGGTTATTCGGTGGAGAATGCGTTTTTGGAGGCGGAGAAGGAATTGACGCACTTGCTGGGGGCACAGGCGGATATGAGCCGGGAGCTTGGACACATCAACCGTCAGCTGACCCTGAATGTGCCCGTGGAATCATTGCTTTTGAAGCTGGCGGACAGAAGCGGTGTGGAGGAGATCTTCGGGTTTGGACAGGTCTTTGGCTATGCCAAGCGCAATGGAAGCGATTTTGCCCGGATCTTAAGGGACACCTCAGAGCGGATTGGGGAGAAGATCGAGTTGGAGCGGGAGATTGCGGCAATGGTGGCGGCTAAAAGGCTGGAGCAGAGAATTATGAACGTGATACCCTTTGGGATTCTTCTTTTTGTAAACCTTACATCCCCGGGATTTCTGGAGATGATGTACGGCGGAGCATTCGGGAGAACGGTGATGACATTCTGTCTGCTGGTGTACGCAGGAGCGTTTTTGCTGTCGGAGCGAATTATGGATATCCGGGTGTGACAGGGTATGTATGTGCAGGGGTGACATACATGCAGGAAAAGCATGGCGAAAAGTGTGGATTGCGCAAGGGACAGCGCGAGGAGACCAGGGGTTGCGGCATGGAAGGGGAGGAAAAATGGGCGTTGTAGTAGGATATTTTATATTGGCGGCAGCAGGTTTTGGCGCTTATGCAACTGTAGGGAGGCGAAAAAAGGAGTGGCCTTACAAAAAGTATCTGCTGGCCTTGGCGCTGGTGGGGATATTATGCATGGCGGTGAGCCTGGGTGAGCTGCTGACGGATACTTCCACAGAAGTTTTTGAATTGAAGCGAAAGGAAGCCGGAGAAGGAGCAACAGATGTGGAACTGATTCTGGATGCGGAGGGGCTTCTCTCGCAATATGCCTACCCAGTGTCTGTGGAGGAGCAGCAGCTGACCAGTGAGGAGGCGGAGCAGCTGTTTGCAGCTGCCGGGCAGGAGCTGGAGGAAAAAATCCTGGGAGAAAATGTATTCGCGGAGGAGGTATCTTCGGATCTTAGTGTGCCAAAGCAGCTGCAGGAGGGAAAAGTGGATGTGAGCTGCTACTTTGATCCTTATGAGCTGGTGGAACAGGATGGAAAGATCTGCTGGGATCAGCTTGAGGAGGACACGGCCCTGGTAAAGGTGACGGCCCAGATGAGCTGCCAGGAGCGGGAGGTAGTCCATGAATTTTACCTGGAGCTGGTTCCACCGCCCCTGGGAGCTGCAGAGGCCGTGTTGGCGGGAATTCGGGACAGCCTGGCGGCGGAGAATGAGAAGCCGGGGCAGGAATATGTGCAGCTGCCGCAGGAAGCGCAGGGAATCCCCTTAAAATGGAAAGAGTCCCGGGAGACCAGCCACGGGAAGGTGTTGGTGCTGGGCCTGGCGGCGTTAGTCGGATGGTATGTGTATGAGCGGGAGCGGAAGGAACGGCAGCAAAAGGAGTGGCGGCAGAAGCTGATTCTGGATTATCCGGATATCGTGAGCCAGCTGTCACTGCTGGTGGGGGCGGGGATGACAGTGCCTGCGGCATGGACAAAGCTGGCCAGAGAGTACGAAGGCGCCAGAAAAAGTGGCCGGATGGAGCTGCGTCCGGGATTTGAGGAGCTGCAAAAGACATGCCATGAGCTTGGGGACGGCGTGGGGGAGCTGATGGCTTATGAGAATTTTGGCAGGCGATGCGATGCGCCTTCCTACCGAAAGTTTGCTTCTCTTCTGATGCAGAATGTTAGAAAGGGGACGAAGGGCATGCAGCAGATCTTGGATGTAGAGGCCCGGGATGCCTTTTTGGAGCGGAAATTATATGCCAAAAAGATGGGGGAGGAGGCCGGAACAAAGCTGTTGGTTCCCATGGGAATCATGCTGCTTCTTGTATTTGCGATTTTGATGCTTCCGGCGATGATATCGCTGGGGGTGTAGATGTAACCTTATGGAATGCATGGAACAAGGTATGGGCGATGGCTTTGGGATGGAGGAAAGAATGTGTGCCCGTATGAGAATAGGAGGAATGGAATATGCTGGAGCAAATAAAAGCGTTTTTAAAGGAAGAGGATGGTGTTGGAGTGGTAGAGGTGATCCTGATACTGGTTGTATTGATTGCCCTTGTGGCGATCTTCAAGAACAGGATTACAGCGCTGGTGCAGAAGATATTTAAGAGCATCGAATCCTCGGCGGGGAGGATCTAAGTGAGGCGTGGGAGTATTACCGTATTTCTTGCCCTGGCGCTGGTGTTGATTCTGTCTTTTGTTTTTTCACTGCTGGAGGGCGCACGTGTTCTCTGCATGAAAAGCCGTGCTCAGACTGTTTCGGATCTATGCCTGCAGTCCATGTTCGGCAATTACAGCACAGGGCTGTGGGAGGATTACCATCTGCTGTTTCTGGACGGAACCTGGCAGGAAGGGGAATTCTCCATGGAAAAATTCGTCCAGAGAGCGATGGTGGTGACGGAGGAAAATCTGGCTTCGGCAGAGGGGAATCTTATGGATAACGCCTGGGATTTGACAAAAATGGCCCCAAAGGATCTGGCTGTGGGCCGATACCGGCTGGCTACGGATGGAGAGGGCGACGTATTTTTGAACCAGGTACGGCTCTGGATGCAGCGGGAGGCGGTTTCCGATGTACTGGGAGAGCTGCTTTCTGTGAAGTCTCAGGGAGAGACGGCAGAGGGGCAGGTAAAGCAGAAGGAAGAAGGCTGGAATGCAGCCTGGGATGCTCTGGATAGGGTGAAGGAGCTGAAAGAACAAGAAGCAGATGGGCAGGAAACGAAGGGACAGTTGAAGGGGAACTCCGATAAGCGGAATGTGCCAGGAGAACAGGAGACAAACAGACAGCTTACGGGAGACTCGGATAAGTGGGATGTGCCAGGAGAACAGAACGCAACTGGACAACCTGCGGGCGATTCGAATAAGCGGGATGAGTCAGAGGAGCCTCCCCAGGCTGAGATGGAGAATCCCATGGATTATGTCAGGGAGGTGAAAGCCTCCTCCGTACTCTCATTGGTATTGAAGGATCCCTCCCAGCTCTCCGGAAAAGCGCTGGCGGACGGGAATGTTCTGGCAAAACGGCAGCTTGCAAAAGGGAACTGGGCGGAAGCGCCGGACAGCGGACTGGCGGACAGACTCTGTCTCCAATACTACATTCAGAATTATTTTTCCAACTATGTCGCAGAGTGTGAAAAAGGGGCCAAGGAAAAGGTATTGTCCTATGAGATGGAATATATCATAGGTGGAAAAACCAGTGACAGTGAGAATCTGGAGAAAGTGGTGTGGGAGCTTCTGGGAATCCGGGAAGCGATGAACCTGGTGACAATTCTGCAGGATACAAAGAAAAAGGAGCTGGCGTATGGCATCGCGGCAGCGGCGGCAGGTTTCACCGGCCTTCCGCTGCTGGTGCGGGCTGTGCAGATCGGGGTGCTGCTGGCCTGGGCTTTTGTGGAGAGTGTTCTGGATATCCGCACTTTGCTTGAGGGAAAGAAGGTTCCCTTTCTCAAACGTACGGATCAGTGGAGCAGCGATCTGAGCAACTGCCGGAAGAACCTGGAGGAGCATTCTGAAGGGAAGGAGGAGGGTGAGGGGTTGACTTACAATCAATACCTGCAGATGCTGCTGTTTGTGTTGTCACCAAGGACCATAAGCTACCGGTGCATGGACCTGATGGAGCGCAACGAACAGATTCAAATGGACGCTATGATTGAGGCGGTGGAAATGACTGGCACCTACCAGGGGAGGCCCTTATTCTGGAGCATGAATTTTCTGACACGGCAGAATTGGAATTCCATTGTGATACCGGTATCATCTTCCATTACCTACGGAGAAAATTAAGAAAGGGGGTGTTTAACGGTGCCTCTTGAAACCATTATACATGTTAAAAAGAAAGAAAAAATGAAACTCATTCACAAAGAATCATACCCCCCTATGCAAGAGGTACCGTTAAGCGCCCCCGCGTCAGGAAGTCTGACAAGGAAGAAAATAAGGCGTCGAAGCATAGACGATAGCCTGGCGATGAAAACGGTAAGGCATCGAAGTGGAGGCAGCCTGACGGTGGAGGCATCTTTGGCCTTTCCTATTTTTTTATTTGCGCTGGTGGGAGTCCTGTTCCTTTTTCGCGTGCTCCAGGTGACACAGCTCACCCAGGGAGCGCTGGCATATACAGGCTGCAGAATATCCCTGGATGCCAGGGAGGAGGAATCCATTGCCAAAGCCATGGGATATTTTTATAAGGAACTGGTCAAGGAGAAATGTCCCTTCTCCTATGTGACGGGCGGAATGGCGGGCTTTCGATGGAGCGGGACTGACCTGGACGGAGAATATGTGAACCTTCAGATTCAGTACCGGTGCAGGCTTCCCGTTCGCTTTTTCGGCATCGGAACGATACCGGTCAGCCAGCATGTGAAGGTGAAGAAGTGGACGGGATATCAGAAGGACAAGGAGAGCGGAACGGAAGAATTATGGGTTTACATAACGCCGAACGGAACCGTATATCACAGCACACAGGAGTGCACGCATCTGCGTCTGTCAATCAAAACAATGGGGAAGCAACAGGCGGTGGCAGCCGGTTATGATGCCTGCCTGATATGTGGGAATGATACAGGGCTGTACAATTATTATTACGTGACAGAGGAAGGAGACCGGTATCATACCAGGCTTTCCTGCAGCGGATTGAAGCGCACCATACAAATGATAAGATTTTCGGATGTGGGATCGCGGACGCCCTGCAGCCGATGTGGAAGCAAGAACGGCAGGTGATGGAGGGATGCAGATGGGGTGGAAATGATAGGAAAGGCAGCGCTTCTTGGAATGCTGGGGCTGTATGCGGCGGAGGATATGCGAAAGCACACCATATCCTCTGTGTATCTAGTTTTTTGGGGAATATTGGGTATTGGATTACATCTGTACCTGGAAGATGTAACAGCAGTCAGTCTGCTGGCTGGCGCGGCGGTGGGGGGAGGATTGCTGCTGTTGGGATTTTTGACACGGGAGCGAATCGGATACGGAGATGGATTTGTGTTCATCGTTACGGGACTTTTTCTGGGAGGGGCTGCCAATGTGCAGCTTTTGCTTACCAGCCTTCTTTACGCAGCAATATTTTCCCTGGGGATCCTGCTATTTGGCAAGAAAAGAATGGGGAGAAACCAGGAGATTCCCTTTATCCCCTTTGTCTTTCTGGGATATCTGACTATGTTGTTGGAGGTGATTCTATGAAGAACCCGAAGGGGAGCATGACGGTGGAGGCAGTTTTTGTGGTGTCTCTTATTCTAATGGTTATCTTGTGGATTATGACAACGGCCATTGATATGTATCAGCAGACAAAGCAGACGGCGGAGATTCGTTGGGTGAATATCGGAGAATCGGCGTCCACATTTCGGAACATTTCTCTGGGAAAGGATGTGTGGGAGCTTTTAAAATAAAACGAAAGGGGAGAGAAACGTGGAGGTAAGCTATAAGAGGCATTTTAGTCAAAGCTATATGATACTGCAGAGCGAAGCATATCCCAGGGAGCTGTATGAGCTGTCAATGCTGGCCTACAATCAGATTCCGGGGCTGCTGCCCATAGAGACGGAGATCGCGGATGGACAGACACGCTTCTGGTATGACATTACCGGCAAACAATCTCTGGAAGATTACTTGAAACGAAAGTCGGCGGACAGTCGATTGCTGTTGCCGTTGTTTCGATCACTGGAAAATGTGTGGAGTCAGGTTGCGGCTCACCTGCTGAATGAGGAGTGTCTTCTGTTGGAGCAGGAATACTTATATCTGGATTTTGATCATGACCATCTGGAATTCGTCTATCTTCCGGGGGAAAAGCAGGACATTCGAGCTGCTTTTCGACGCTTGATGGAACAGCTGCTGCAGAGACTGGATCACAGCGACAAACAGGCGGTAGCTATGGCCTATGAGATGTACCAGATGTCTCTGGACCAGGAGCGATCCTTTGCGGATATGGTGTGCCGGGCTGCAGCGGTGTGCCGAACCGGGGACGAGATAGATACGCCAAAGGATGGGGAATATCTGAAAGAGTCAGACGATGATGAGATAAGGGAGCGGGAATATTTCAAAAATAGGATAGAAGAATCAAAACGGAACGAAAGCAATAAAAGGAACATTATTGACTGGGTTAATAATAAGATAAAAAGTATTTTGATATTTCATAAAGAAAAAAAGGAGAGCAAGCCAGGACGGCAATCAAAGTCGCAGACTGTGAAGAACGGATGGGAAAGTGAAGACGAGCTGCTGCAGCCTACAGAACTCTTGGATGTGAATCAGATTGTGCAGGGGCTGCTGGCGTACCAGGGGGATGAAGAAGGACGTGATATTCGAATTGACAAGCCTGTTTTTCTAATCGGAAAAAAAGAGGACGAAGTGGATGGTTATATCGACAATAAAGGTATCAGTCGGATTCATGCCCGTGTGGAGACTGAGGACAGGGGCTACTATATTGAAGATTTGAATTCCACCAATGGAACATATCTGAATGGGGAGCGTTTGGAATATCGCCAGAAGGTGAAGCTGGAGCCACGGGATGTGGTGGTATTTGGAGTGGAAAAATATATATTTTTATAAACGAGTTGACATTATGGCATATATGCCATATAATTTGCGAAAAAAGACTGGCTGATGGGATGGGAATGGCTTTAAAAATAGAATTTGTTCCCAAGGTAAAAATATGATAACCGGTGATAATGAGGTTTCTAAGATGATGAGCAGAAAACCCTACGACATATGTAACAAAGCAATCATAGCGATCAATGTACTTGTATTTGTAGTGCTGGAATTTATGGGAGACACGGAGAGCGCTGGATTCATGTATGAGCATGGAGCCATGTACCCGGATTCTGTGCTGGCTGACGGCGAATGGTACAGGCTTGTAACCTGTATGTTCATTCATTTTGGAGTCCACCATATCGGCAACAATATGCTGATCCTGTTTTTCCTGGGAGATAATCTGGAACGTGCCCTTGGACATGTAAAATATGTGATTCTATATCTGCTATCCGGACTGTGCGGGAGTGCTCTGTCGCTGATTTTTATGGTGCGCAGTCAGGATTATGCCGTCTCAGGCGGAGCCTCCGGAGCTATTTTCGGAGTGATTGGAGCGCTGATCTACATTTTGATACGCAACAAGGGTCATCTGGAGGACTTGACAGCCAACCGGCTGATCCTCATGGCAGTCTTAAGCCTGTACCACGGTTTTACTGCAACGGGAGTAGACAATCTGGCTCATGTGGGAGGCCTGGCAGGGGGCATTGTTCTGGCAATGCTTTTGTATCGCAAGAAGCCGAGGTATACTCAGGAAGGACGTTGACATTTACGATCAAATCCCCTATACTCTCAGTAAGATAATGTACGTGCCATAGGCAGGGTCAGGGTGAAGGTAGTGCCTTTTCCTTCCGTAGAGTTTACGGCGATGGTACCCTTGTGGGCAGCGATAATCTGTTTTGTAATATTCAGCCCAAGACCGCTGCCGTCTTCCTTGGTGGTAATGAATGGATCGAAGATGTAGGGCAGGATATTGGGAGAGATACCACAGCCAAAATCAGTGATATGAATGGTGATGCGCCGGGCTTTTGGTGAGGCATCCACCAGGATTTCTCCGGAGTGGTGCATGGCCTCACAGGAATTCTTCAGGATATTTATAATGGCATGGCGAAGCTGTTTTGTATCGGCTGGCACCAGCAGCGGCTGTTCAGGCATGGAAAGGGTACAGGAGATATTTTCATCTCCTGAGGTAAAGCGGATCGCGTTACAGCAATCGGAGAGAAATTCCCGGATGTCGATGGTCTCGCGTTTCAGATCCTTGCCGAATTTGATCTGAGAGAGCTCCGCCACGATTCCCCGAAGACGAGAAGTCTCGTTTTTGGAGGTTTCCCAGTAGTCCAGGGAGGTGATTTCCGGATGCTTTTTCTCTATCAGCTGCAGATAGCTGTTAATCAGTGTGACGGAGTTTTTTATCTCATGGAAAATTTCTCCGTAATATTGACTGTTTGACATAAAATCCTCCTCCGGAACGTGTAGTATGATGAAGCGTGATAAGTGTATCATTTCCGGAAGTAAAATTCAATGAAAACGACCGTACAGAAATCGACAAAATTTTTAAAGGAGAGTGAAAAAAATGAATGAAAACTGCGTTTTTTGTAAAATTATAGGAGGAGAGATCCCTTCTGCCACGATTTATGAGGACAACAATTTTAAAGTTATCTTAGACATCAGCCCTGCTGCCAAAGGTCATGCGCTGATTCTGCCCAAGGAGCATTATGCCAACCTTTACGAGCTGCCTGAGGAATTGGCAGCCAAGGCCATGGTTCTGGCCAAGAAGCTGGCAGCGCATATGACAGAGCGGCTGCACTGCGATGGCTTCAACCTGGTGCAGAACAACGGAGAGGTGGCAGGCCAGACGGTGTTCCATTTCCATCTGCATCTGATTCCGCGTTACAAGGACGGGGACAACAAGGACTTGCTGACCTGGAACCAGCTGAGCTATGGAGAGGGCGAGCTGGAGGCCCTTAGAGAGATGCTGGCTCAGTGAAACGAAGCTTATTTTTCCTGGTCTGTAAACGGATTACAAAGACACATAACTACGCCAAACATCTCTCAAACGGGCCATATATACAGAATATCGCTTTCGGTGGTTACAGCTCCTACCAATCAGCGGCTTGCAATGTGTCAGCCGCCGGTTGCGGGGCTGTTTTTTTCGTCTATAGCACAAGCGATAAGAGGCTTAATATATTCCTTTGATGAAAGATCATAAGAATTTTCCAGCGCCCGTTCCATTGCTTTTTCATATTCGGTTTTATCCTTCTTACGCTTCACCATAGCA
>CABQGZ010000053.1 GCA_902463835.1 uncultured Lachnospiraceae bacterium | reverse complement strand
CGCCTCTTGTAAAATTTGTCATAATATCATATAATGTATCAGATACCGTTTCAAAAAAGGTGGTGAGTAAATGGCGCAGTACGCCAACATCATTATTGATATATCTCAGGAAAAATTAGACCGGACCTTCCAATACAAGATTCCGGCGAAGCTGGACGGACAGCTGGCACCGGGGATGCAGGTGCTGGTACCTTTTGGAAACGGCAACCGAACCATTAAGGGTTATGTCATTGAACTGACGGACGAAACACAGTTTGATCCAGCCAGGATCAAGGAGGTTATTGCCATAGACTGTCAGTCGGTACCTGTGGAGGCGCAGCTGATCACACTGGCTGCCTGGATTCGTACCAATTACGGCGGAACCATGAGCCAGGCGCTAAAGACAGTGCTCCCTATTAAGCAGAAGACCAGGCAGAAGGAGCAGCGGACGATTACACTGGCTGTTTCGAAGGAAGAGGCGGCAGACTGGCTGGTGCAGTTTAAGAAAAAGCATCAGACAGCCCGGGCCAGGATGATAGAAGCATTGCTGGAGACACCTGAGCTTCCCTATGAGGTTGTGACGGGAAAACTGAATATCACAGCCGTGGTGATACGAACCCTGGAGGAGATGGGGATCCTTAAGGTAGAGAGCCAGAGGATGTGGCGGGATCCGCTGCATTTTCTTACGGACGAGCAGATGTGTGGAGAAGGTGGATCAGAGGGAACGATATCCAGGCAATTCGCATTAAATGCAGGGCAGCAGACTATCGTAGACAGCATTATGCAGGATTTCCAGAACGAAGATTATGGAACATACCTGATCCACGGCGTCACCGGAAGCGGCAAGACGGCGGTCTACATCGAGCTGATCGCCCGGGCGGTACAAGAAGGGCGTCAGGCCATCGTGCTGATTCCGGAGATTGCGCTGACCTATCAGACGGTCCTTCGCTTCTACAAGCGGTTTGGCAGCCGGGTGTCCATCCTGAATTCCCGGATGTCGGCAGGGGAGCGTTACGATCAGTTTCAACGTGCCAAGAACGGAGAGCTGGATGTGATGATCGGCCCTCGGTCGGCGCTGTTCACACCTTTTTCAAATTTAGGGTTTATTATCATTGACGAGGAGCATGAGAATTCTTATAAGAGTGAGACGATTCCCCGCTATCACGCCAGAGAGGTGGCTGCCCAGCGAGCAGAGATGTCCGGCGCCAGTCTGGTGTTAGGTTCGGCAACACCCGCGATAGAGAGCTATCACAAAGCTCTTTCGGGGGAATACCGGTTGTTTACAATGGAAAATCGGGTGGAGGAAAAGCCGCTGCCCGTGTGTGAAATTATCGATTTGCGGGAAGAATTAAAGCATGGCAACCGCTCCATCTTAAGTGAGCGGCTGCAGGAACTGATGGAAGATCGGCTGGAAAAGGGTCAGCAGACGATGCTGTTCTTAAACCGGCGCGGTGTGGCGGGCTTCATCTCCTGCCGGGAGTGCGGTCATGTGTTCAAATGTCCCCACTGCGATATCTCTCTAAGCCAGCACAACAATGGCAGGATGGTCTGCCACTACTGCGGCTATGAGGAGAAGACGGTAAAAATCTGCCCAGAGTGCGGTTCGAAATACGTCAGCGGATTTAAGGCGGGAACCCAGAAGATCGAGCAGATCGTGAAGGAACGTTTTCCAGGGAGCCGCGTGCTTCGGATGGACTTCGATACCACCCGGAATAAGGAGGGACATGAGAGAATCCTGTCTGCCTTTGCGAACCAGGAAGCCGACATACTCATTGGCACTCAGATGATCGTAAAGGGGCATGATTTCCCCAATGTAACCCTGGTGGGAATTCTGGCTGCAGATCTGTCTCTGAATATCAGCGATTATCACGGGCCGGAGCGCACCTTTCAGCTACTGACCCAGGCCGCCGGCCGTGCTGGCCGTGGAACAAAGGAAGGCCAGGTGGTAATCCAGACCTACAGTCCCGACCACTACAGCATCCAGCTGGCAGCGAAGCAGGATTACCGGGAATTCTTCCGGCAGGAGATGGCCTACCGCAGTATGCTGAAATACCCGCCCGTGTGGCATATGATGGTGATGCTTATCGCATCCACGGATGAAAAAAGTGCCGGAAGCTGCGCCAATCTGCTTGGAAAGAAGATTCAGCAGTCCCAGGAAAAAGGAAAGCTTGTGGGGCTATCCATGATTGGTCCCACAGACGCGGCGGTTGCCAAAGTCAATGATATATACAGGAAAGTAATTTACTTTAAGCATGAGGATTATTCCATGCTGGTGCGCATCAAGGATGTGCTGGAGGAATTCACTGGGAAGCACCGGGAATTTTCACAGGTTACCATACAATTTGATTTTAACCCCATGAACGGGTTCTGAAAAGGAAATGCACCGGATACATTATCGTATCAGATGGAATGAACATAAATAGGAAAAACCAGGAGGATGAAAAGATGGCATTACGAACAATTCGCATAATGGGCGATGAGGTACTGACAAAAAAATGCAGGGAGATCGACAAGATGACGCCCCGAATCCGGGAACTGATCAACGATATGTTGGAGACCATGTATGAGGCAAACGGTGTAGGCCTTGCAGCACCCCAGGTAGGAATCTTAAAGCGGGTGGTTGTGATTGATGTGGGAGACGGTCCCATCGTCATGGTCAATCCGGTGATCTTGGAGACCTCCGGTGAACAGACCGGAGATGAAGGATGCTTGAGCCTGCCGGGAAAAGCCGGAGAGGTCACACGTCCCAACTATGTCAAGGTCAGAGCTTACGATGAGAATATGAAGGAATACGAGATGGAAGGAACGGAGCTGCTTGCAAGGGCCTTCTGCCACGAGATCGATCACCTGGACGGCCATATGTACGTAGAGAAGGTCAACGGTGAAGTCCATGAAGTGATATATGAAGAGGAAGAGGAAGAATGAAGATAATTTTTATGGGAACCCCGGATTTTTCTGTGGGAACACTGGAAGCGCTGGCGGATGCCGGCCATGAGATCGCGCTGGTAGTTACCCAGCCGGATAAGCCAAAGGGCAGGGGCAAAGCCATGCAGTTTCCACCGGTAAAGGAAGCCGCCATATCACGCGGCTTTCCAGTATACCAGCCAAGGCGGGTCCGGGAGCCGGAGTGTATCTCCTACCTTAGCACCTTCGCCCCGGATCTGATCGTGGTAGTGGCCTTCGGCCAGATTCTACCCAAAGAGATTCTGACCATGCCAAAATACTGCTGCGTCAACGTCCACGCCTCTCTGCTGCCCAGGTATCGCGGCGCAGCCCCCATTCAGTGGGCAGTCATCAACGGAGAACAAGTCACCGGCGTGACCACCATGCGCATGGACGAGGGCCTGGACACCGGCGATATGATTGCAAAGACGGAAGTGGAGCTTGCTCCTGAGGAGACCGGCGGCAGTCTCTTTGACCGCCTGGCAGAGGCAGGGGCGAAGCTGTGTGTGGAGACGGTTGCCGCCATTGAGAGGGGAACCGCGGTTTATACGCCTCAGAATCATCAGGAAGCCACCCACACCACCATGATCAAAAAACAGATGGGTGAGATTGACTTCACCAGACCCGCCAAAGAGATTGAGCGTCTCATCCGCGGCCTGAACCCCTGGCCCAGTGCATACACAACCTGCGGGAATAAAACATTGAAAATTTGGAAAGCTTCTGTAATAGAGGAATATTCGGATGCTTGTATTGATAACAGTGGACAGGAAAATTCAAGTACAAATATTCTTCAAGAACAGGAATATAGGGCAAAAACGGAACAATCGTATGCTCCCGGCATGATCACATCGGTAGGAAAAGACTTCCTGCACGTACAGACCGGGAAAGGTTTGCTGTCCCTGGAGGAAGTACAGTTGGAAGGCAAAAAGCGCATGGACATCGCTTCCTTCCTAAGAGGCAATCCTTTAGAAACAGGAGCATCTTTCGGAACAACAAACGCCCTCCAACAGGGCTCAAACAAGGAGTGATAACTATGCCATACTTTTACAGCCTTTGGGACCCCACCTACTTTCTGGTGATCATCGGCGCCGTCATCTGCCTGCTGGCCTCCGCCCGGGTAAAGACCACCTTCGCCAGATACTCCAAAGTCCGGAGCATGTCCGGCATGACCGGCGCCCAGGCAGCCGAGCGGGTTCTGCACAGCGCAGGCATCTACGATGTGGTGATCCAGCATATCCAGGGAGACCTCACCGATCATTACGATCCGAGAAATAAGACACTGAGTCTTTCTGACAGCGTCTATAACTCCACTTCTGTGGCAGCGGTAGGCGTGGCAGCCCATGAGTGCGGACATGCCATACAGCACAACAAGAGCTATGCACCTCTGGCTATCCGCAGCGCCATCGTGCCGGTGGCGAACTTCGGTTCCATGCTGGCCTGGCCGCTGATCCTCATCGGCCTGCTGTTCTCCCGGGGCAGCGGCAGCATTCTGATTACCGCCGGGATCGTCTGCTTCTCCCTGGCGGTGCTCTTCCAGCTGGTGACGCTCCCGGTGGAATTCAACGCCTCCAGCCGCGCCATCCGCATGCTGGAAAGCAACGGAATCCTGGGCAGCGAAGAAATCGGCGGAACGAGAAAAGTACTGTCGGCGGCAGCCCTGACCTATGTAGCCAGTGCAGCGGCCGCCATCCTGCAGCTGCTGCGTCTTGTAATACTGTTCGGAGGACGAGGAAGAAACGATGACTAACGATGTCAATCTGCGCGAACTGGTGATGAGTGTGCTGCTGGCGGTGACCAGGGACGGACAATACTGTCATATAGCATTAAAAGGAATCCTGGACAAGTACCAGTATCTGGGCAAACAGGAGCGAGGCTTTGTGACAAGAGTATGTGAGGGAACTCTGGAGCATATGATCTGGATCGACTATTGCATCAACCAGTTCTCCAAGGTGAAAGTAAATAAAATGAAGCCCGTCATCCGTACCATCTTGCGGAGCAGTGTGTACGAGCTGCAGTACATGGACGCCGTTCCGCCCAGTGCCACCATCAACGAAGCGGTGAAGCTGGCTCAGAAAAAAGGCTTTGTGAATCTGAAAGGCTTTGTGAACGGCGTGCTGCGCAGCATCAGCCGTTCATTGGATGACATAGAACTGCCAGACAGGGAAAAGGCGCCCATCACCTGGCTGTCCATTCGGTACTCCATGCCGGAGTGGATCATAGAACAGTGGCTTTTGCAGTATGACACAAGTCAGGTGGAAGAAATGCTGGCAGCATTTTTGACAGAAGCACCCACCAGTATTCGTGCCAACATGACAAAGACAACGCCGGAAGAATTGAAGGAAAGGCTGATTGCAGAAGGCGTCACGGTAGTCTCTTTCAACGAAATGCCGGAAGCGCTGCTGATGTCTGGCTATGACCATCTGAATGCCCTGCCCTCTTTCCGTGAAGGATTGTTCTGTGTCCAGGACATCAGCTCCATGCTGGTATCCCGCCTGGCAGAGCCAAAGTCTGGTGATACCGTTATCGATGTATGCGCAGCCCCCGGCGGGAAAAGCATTCATATGGCGGAGCTGCTGGAAGGCTCCGGCCTGGTGGAAGCAAGAGATCTGACGCCCCAGAAGGTTGCGCTGATACAGGAAAATATAAGCCGCTGTGGCCTTCCTAACATCCGAGCGGTGCAGGCGGACGCAAGAGAATTCCGTCCAAAGGACAGAGAACGTGCAGACATCGTACTTGCGGATCTGCCCTGCTCCGGCCTGGGTGTCATCGGCAAAAAGCCGGATATCAAATACAAGATGACTCCCGAAAAGCAAAAGGAGCTGGCAAAGCTTCAGCGTGAGATATTGGCTGTGGCCGTACAATATGTAAAACCCGGCGGAACGCTGATGTACAGTACCTGCACCATCAACCGGGAAGAAAATGAGGACAATGTAGCCTGGTTTTTACAGGAGAACCCGGATTTTTCTCTGGAAATGCAAACCCAGAGATTACCCCAAGCGGGAATTTGGGACGGCTTTTTCATAGCAAAGCTGAAAAAAGCTCATTAAATAAAAAATCAGATGTCAATAAAGGAGTATTATGGGTAAGACGGACATCAAGTCATTCAACAAAAAGGAACTTACGGAATTCCTGGTGAATCTTGGCGAGAAGCCCTACCGCGGCAAACAGCTTTACGCCTGGATGCATCAACGCCTGGCCGCTTCTTTTTCGGAGATGACAGATATCTCAAAGGCACTGCAGGAGAAGCTGGCGGAGGCATGCGACTACACTGCCCTGAAACAGGAGGTGGTGCAGGTTTCCGCCCAGGACGGAACAAGAAAATATCTTTTTGCCCTGGCGGATGGGAACAAGATCGAAAGTGTACTCATGCGCTACAAGCACGGCAACAGCGTCTGTATCTCCTCCCAGGCAGGATGCCGCATGGGCTGCAGATTCTGCGCCTCCACTCTGGACGGGCTGGCGCGGAACCTGACGCCGGGGGAGATGCTGGATCAGATCTACCGGATTCAGATGGACACCGGAGAGCGGGTGTCCAATGTGGTGGTGATGGGAACAGGAGAGCCTCTGGACAATTATGACAACCTGTTAAAATTCATTTTTATGCTCTCCGATGAAGATGGACTACATATCAGTCAGAGAAATATTACGGTATCCACTTGCGGAATTGTTCCAAATATGAGAAAATTAGCTGATGAAAAGCTTCAGATCACGCTGGCACTGTCTCTGCATGCCTCCAGCCAGGAGAAGCGGAAGGTGCTGATGCCGGTGGCAAATAAGTATGAGATTTGGGAAGTGGTGGAAGCCTGCCGGTATTATTTTTCCCAGACAGGAAGAAGGATTACCTTTGAGTATGCGCTGGTGGGCGGCGTCAATGATACCGGAGAGGATGCGGCCGCGCTGGCGGCATTGGTGAAGGGGATGAACTGCCATGTGAATCTGATCCCTGTAAATCCCATCAAGGAGCGTGATTTTGTACAGCCAGCCCCATTGATTCTTTCGAATTTTAAAAATAAGCTTGAAAAATATGGGATCAATGTTACAATAAGAAGAGAAATGGGCCGGGATATTGACGGTGCCTGCGGGCAATTACGAAGAAAGGTAGGCGAAGACAGATGAAATCTTTTTCCATAACGGATAAAGGGAAGACACGTACGATGAACCAGGACTACGTATTCGCTTCGGAAAAGCCTGTTGGAAATCTGCCGAATCTTTTTATCGTTGCGGATGGAATGGGTGGCCACAGAGCCGGTGATTACGCCTCTAGACACGCAGTGGAAACGATGGTTTCGGAGATTCAGAAATACAAGGGAAAAAAGCCTCCTGCTATTTTCCGGAATGCCATAGAGCGAGCCAATAAGGAACTGCATCAAAAGGCTTCTACGGAGAGCAGTCTTTCCGGAATGGGAACGACTGTGGTGCTCGCGGCGCTGATGGAAGATCAGCTGTGGATCGCAAATGTGGGAGACAGCAGACTATATCTTCTGAATGAGGAGATTCGGCAGATTACGAGGGATCACTCTCTTGTTGAAGAGATGGTGCGGATCGGGGAACTGGTGCGGGAGGAAGCGCGGGTTCACCCGGACAAAAACATCATAACCAGGGCAGTTGGCGCCGCCAGCGATGTGGAGGCGGACATCTTTGAGGAGGAAGTAAAAGCGGGAGACCAGATTCTGCTGTGCTCCGACGGCCTCACCAATATGGTGGAAGATTCGGAGATTCTTGCTATCCTAAAAGGAAATGGAGACATTGCGGATAAAGGAAAGCAGTTGGTGGAACGTGCCAATCAAAACGGCGGAAGAGATAATATCACAGTGATTGTGATAGAACCATTTTCATGTGAGGTGAAGATATGTTGACAGAAGGAATGTATGTAGCGGACAGGTATGAGATACTTGATAAGATTGGAACAGGCGGAATGTCTGACGTATTTAAGGCCATGGACCATGTGCTGGGACGATCGGTAGCCATTAAGGTCTTAAAACAGGAATTTTCCGAGGATGTGAATTTTGTGACAAAATTCCGCTCGGAGGCCCATGCGGCAGCAGGGTTGGAACACCCGAATATTGTGAACATCTACGATGTGGGAAGCGAGAACGGGATGTACTACATCGTGATGGAATGTGTGGAAGGCATCACGCTGAAGGATTATATCGAGAAAAAAGGTCAGTTGACCTACAAGGAGGCTGTCAGCATTGCCATACAGGTGGGCAGAGGAATTGAGGCAGCTCACAATAAGCACATCGTGCACCGGGATATCAAGCCCCAGAATATCATGATCTCCACAGAGGGGAAGGTGAAGGTTACAGACTTTGGAATTGCTCGTGCAGCCAGCAGCAACACGATTCATTCTGATGTGATGGGCTCCGTGCATTATACCTCCCCGGAGCAGGCCAGAAATGGCTTTGTGGATGGCAAGAGTGATATCTATTCCCTGGGAATCGTCATGTATGAGATGGTGACAGGCAGGGTTCCCTTCGATGGTGACAGCACAGTGGCCATTGCGATTCAGCATCTCCAGGACGAGATGCCCAATCCCAGTATGTATGCGCCCAATCTGCCCATCAGCCTGGAGAAGATCATATTGAAGTGCACCCAGAAGAGTCCGGATCGGCGCTACGACAGTATCAGTGATCTTCTGGTGGATCTGAAAAAGGTGCTGATCAGTCCGGATGAGGACTTTGTGACCATGGTTCCCGTGGGACAGGATAAGACTAAGGTGATCTCCAACGACGATGTGGAGATGATCAAGCGGGAGAACAGCCGTGTCTATTATAATGAGGATGACGAGGACCTGGATGAGGACGAAGATGAGGACGAAGACGAGGAAGGCGGTCTTTTGAATCCGAAGATGGAGAAGGCTGTTACCATTATGGGTATTGTGGCAGCTGCCATCATTGTGATCATCATTTTCTGTATTCTGGGAAGCGTGTTTGGATGGTTCAAGTTCGGGGGGGGAGACGATAAAGATAAGAACAAGGATCCGAATCCGTCTGTGTCAACAGATGAAGGGAAAAAGGAAATGATCGATCTGTTGGGCATGACAGAGAAAGAGGCTAGGGACGCGTTGAAGGAGCTGAATCTGGGCGTACACGTTGCAGGCTACGAGGCGTCCGATGACTATGAGAAGGATGAGATCATCCGTCAGAGTGCGGAGAAAGGCGAGATGGTTGAGGAGCATACCACCATAGAGGTTACCCTTTGCAGCGGCCCGGAAGAACACAAGGCGCCCAGCGTCATCGGTAAATCGGAGACGGAGGCCGAGCGGATTATCAAGGATGCCGGTCTGCTGGCAAAGCGCGATTTTGTGGCCAGCGATACTGTGGCTGAGGGTATGGTAGTCTCTCAGACGCCGGATGTTGGGGAGACTGTAAAGAAGGGCGATACGGTTACGTACTTCCTGAGCAGCGGTCCTGCCACCTACCGTGTGCCGGATGTGACAAACAAGTCGGAGGAAAAGGCCAGAGAAGAGCTGAAGGCGGCAGGCTTTGAGAATATTCAGGTGACCTCCGAGACGCACAACACTATCGCGGAGGGCAATGTGATCCGTCAGAGTCCTGAGGGCGGCGAGTACAAGGGCAAGGATATCAGCATTAGTCTTGTTGTGAGTTTGGGAAAAGATAAGAAATATTATAAGTATAGCAAGACATATAAAAAGCCTACAGAGGCACAGACGGGAGTAGATCCCAACCTTATCACATCATGGAAGATAGAATTTAATCCGGAGGAGAGCGATGCTGATTTGTCCGGGTATATAACATCAGTGGATGATAATGGAAGCAGTATAACGATTCAGGCGGAGAATATTCCGGATGTTGAATTTGGAGTACTTTTAATTATCTGGGAAATACCTGTGCTTGGAGAGGATGGAATGCCAACAGGAAAGTTCGTGGATAGCAAACCGGAAGAATACCATGTTAGATTCACACAATTTCGATAGTAAGTAGAACAGTGGTATTGTGTCAGATAGGAAACTGTAGATGAATGTAAGAACAATACAGGGAAAGATTATCAAAGGAATTGCAGGATTTTACTACGTCCACACCAGGGAGGGCATGCTCTATGAATGCAAGGCAAAGGGAATCTTCCGCAAGGATAAGTGCAAGCCCCTGGTGGGGGACAATGTAGTGATCGATGTACTGGATGAGACAGAGATGACCGGCAATATCACAGAGATCCTTCCCAGAAAAAATGAATTGATCCGGCCGGCGGTGGCAAATATTGACCAGGCACTGGTGATCTTTGCCGCTGCCAGCCCCAAGCCCAACTTTCAACTGCTGGATAAGTTCCTGGTGACCATGGAGTACCAGCAGGTGGACACGGTGATCTGCTTTAACAAGCAGGATCTTGTCACCGAAGAAGAACGAAAAATGCTGCAGGATCGGTATGCGGCCAGCGGTTATCCCATCATTTTCACCAGCGCGAAGCTGGAGCAGGGGCGGGAAGAATTGTTGGAGCTTTTAAAGGGCAAGACCACGGCGGTGGCAGGACCCTCCGGCGTGGGCAAATCCTCCCTTATCAATATGCTGCAGCAGGGGGTGGAGATGGAGACCGGAGTGATCAGCGAGAAGATTGAGCGGGGCAAGCATACGACCCGGCACTCTCAGCTGATTCATATTGCGGGGAATACGTATATTATGGACACCCCGGGCTTCAGTTCCCTGTATGTGGACAGGATCGCTCCAGAGGAGCTGCAGCTGTATTTTCGGGAGATTGGACAGTATGAGGACGAGTGCCGTTTTCAGGGCTGCAGCCATATTCAGGAGCCGGACTGCGGCGTGAAGACTGCCCTTGCCCAGGGCCTTATCTCACCGGGGCGTTATGAGAATTACGTTTCCATCTACAATGAATTGAAAGAGATTAAGAGGTATTGACCATGAATTACTATTTAGCACCTTCCATATTGTCGGCGGATTTCTCCAGATTGGGGGAACAGATCGCACAGTTGGACAAGGCTGGCGCCCAATATGTGCATATTGATGTGATGGACGGACAGTTCGTGCCCAGCATCAGCTTTGGATTCCCCATTATCTCGGCAATCCGGCCGGTGAGCAGCCGGGTGTTCGACGTTCATCTCATGATTGATGAGCCGGTGCGCTATGTAGTCGAGTTTGCGAAGGCGGGAGCCGATCTCATCACCGTGCACGCGGAGGCCTGCGGACATCTGGATCGGACGGTGACGGCCATCAAGGAACAGGGGAAGAAGGCAGCGGTGGCGCTGAACCCTGCCACGGATCTGGGATGTCTGGAATATATACTGCCCAGCCTTGACATGGTGCTTCTGATGACGGTGAATCCGGGCTTCGGCGGGCAGAAGTTCATTCCATACTCCATGGAGAAAATCCGGGATCTTAGACATATGATCGAGCGAAAGGGGCTTAACACCGATATCCAGGTAGACGGAGGAATCAATCTTGATAATGTGGAGGCTGTGATGGAGGCGGGAGCCAACGTGATTGTGGCTGGAAGTGCGGTGTTCAAGGGAGATGTGGAAGGGAATGTCCGCAAGTTTCTGGCAAAGATGGAGTAGGTAGATGAGAGCTTTGATTGTGACAGGTGGATTTGTCGATGACAGATTCACCTTAGATTATATTAGAAGAGAAACATACGATATTGCCATTGCCGTAGACCGTGGTTTGGGATTTTTCCAACGCACGGGACTGCGGCCGGATTATATTGTAGGGGATTTTGATTCGGTGGAGGATTCGGTGTTGGATTTTTACGTGGAATCTGCTGAAAAAACAGAACGCCCCCAAATCATCCGCCTGAATCCCATGAAAGACGATACGGATACAGAGCATGCGCTGTGCATGGCGCTGGATATGGGCTGTGACAGTATCCATATCTTCGGAGCCACCGGAACAAGGCTGGATCACGTGCTGGGGAACTTGCAGCTTCTTGGGTATGCGCTGCGGCAGCAGAAGGAATGTATGCTTATAGACCCTCACAACCGAATACGCCTGATCGATCACGAGACGTTGCTTCGGAAGGAGGAACAGTTCGGAAGCTATGTCTCACTGATCCCTTACACCCCTACGGTGACTGGGCTTACACTGACGGGATTTGTGTATCCACTGCATAAGCACACCATGAGCAGCTTTTATATGGAGGGCGCTTCCAACATTAGCGGGATCAGCAATGAGATTGATAAGCCGGAAGCTGTGATTTCTCTGGAGAGCGGGATTCTGGTGCTGGTGGAGGCGCGGGACTGATGGGAGTTCGGTGCAAAAATATGAGAC
>CABQGZ010000052.1 GCA_902463835.1 uncultured Lachnospiraceae bacterium | reverse complement strand
CTTCCCCACCCATACCCCCATCCCGGCGTGGGGATGATACAGGAGACGGCTCCCTGCTCATTCACTGCGTCCAACACATCATACAGCCATTTTTCCAGAAATTTCTCACAGGAAAAATTCGTCAGGAATTGCTCGCAGGACGCCTGCATATCATTGGCCCAGCCCAGCTTTTCCCGTGTGGGACAATCCGTGGGAATATAATGCATATTATTTCTTGTGGAATTTCTTCCTATATCGAACAGTTGATTGATCAGCTCATTGGAACACTCAAAGGTTGTCTTTTCTTTTACCTTCTGTGAAACGAACACTGCTTTCACCTGGTCTTTTCCTATTTCCTCCTTCAGACCAATGATTTCAATATACCGAAACCCATGGTACACAAATTTGGGCGACCAGGTAAATTCTTTTCCATCAAGGATCAGCTTGTCCGTACCATATGCACTGTCTGCGTAAAAGCCTTCGTTCCAATCCGTTGTAGCACAGCCGTCCTCATCAAGAACCTCTGCATACTTAATCGTTAATGTCTGCCCCTGCTCTCCTTGGTATGTCAGTCTTATGTATCCCGACAGATTCTGTACAAAATCAAAAACATAGCTTCCTTTTTTCGTTTTTGTAACGGTTTTCGGTTCGTACTCCCGGATCTCTCTGATCGGTTCGCACTCACAGATACGCATCACGCCTTTCGGCGGGTTTGTATCAAGCACCACGTGATCCCAATGACTGTCGTCAAATTGAAGCTCCACCCATTTTTCATCATGCAGATTAAAATCAAAATACTCACCGTTTCGAAGCTGATTAAATACCACACCGCCCTGATCGGTACATTGAAAGGCAGTATCTCCCTGAATTGTCATGGTTTCCTTTGCCGTGACAATCTCCATAGATATCATCACTTTTGGATTGTCACGATAAGAGGCTTCGTTCAGATTCCAGGGCGTGTGAATATTTTCATTAAAATTTCCATTGCCCAGCCAGATCGCGATCACATTCGCGCCTGTCGTTATCATGTCCGTAATATCATACTCGTTCACCCATAAAGTCTTGTTATAATCACTTACGGGAGCGGTAAACAGATCCTCCGACACCGGCTTTCCATTGATATAATAATAACCGTAGCCAAGTCCACAGACAGACAGTGTCGCCGATATCACAGCATCCGTTACCTCAAAGACCCTGCGCATCATAACTGCCGGCGCGTGAGTCGAATATTCATGGATATGCTTATAAGGTGGTTTTATGAAGTGTGCCATTCCACTAGTTCCTTTCTTTGGGGCTGTCGCATAAAATCCTGTCTGCAACAGCCCCCAAACCTTCCGCTCTTACGCGATCAATTCGTTTTGATAAACTCAATATCATCAAAATAGATATCGAATTCTCCGCCCTGCAGGTTTGGCGTCCGGTATCCATCCTTTACAATGGATACATCCACCTGACCGTCCACCACATCCCGGGTGATCTTTGTCCACTCTCCAACCGGGAAGGTGTTGTACAGCGCACCGGTCACCGTGCTCCAGAACCCTGCTTCGGTGGGACTTGTGGGGATTCCTAAGATTTCCGGCACGTACACCCAGAAGCTCACCTGATCATACTCCGCCGGCACGACCATCTTCAAGGCTTCATATTGCAGATTCCATCTGCTTGAGTATTTTACCGACTGTGTCGACTCCCCGGTACGAAGCCCTGCTGCATCCGTGTTCAGCCGCAGCTCATTTGCATACTGAGCCTCAAAATACGCGGTGCTGTCCGTATCCGCCTTTTCTTTCTTCGTAAACTCAATATCATCGAAATAGATATCGAATTCCCCGCCCTGCAGATTTGGCGTCCGGTATCCATCCTTTACGATGGATACATCCACCTGACCGTTCACCACATCCCGGGTGATCTTTGTCCATTCTCCAACCGGGAAGGTGTTATACAATTCACCAGTCGCGGTGCTCCAGAATCCTGCTTCGGTAGGACTTGTGGGGATTCCTAAGATTTCCGGCACATACACCCAGAAGCTCACCTGATCATACTCCGCCGGCACAATGATCTTTAAGTCTTCGTACTGCAGATTCCATCTGCTTGAGTATTTCACAGACTGCGTCGACTCCTTGGTACGAAGCCCTGCCGCATCCGTGTTCAGCCGCAGCTCATTTGCATACTGTGCTTCAAAATATGCGGTGGTATCTGTATCCTCTGTGTCATCCTCCGCAAAGTCAGGCAGCGTAACCGTACCGATGTTTGGATCCTCGATCAGAGTTGCATTCAATACCTGGGTATAAATCCGGATCAAAAAGTCGTTGGGATGATTGATCCCATTGCCGCTCATAGAATAGTAATCCTTACGCTCCAACAGAATCTCATGAATACTGGTCATGTCCGCAACTGCACTTCCTGTTTTGTCAAAGGCATTTTTAAATGCGGTGGGATATAGACGACCCGTGGCGTCATTCATTTTATCATTGTAGGGAAGCATCGTTGATATCACTAATACTTCCAGATCGGGATTTGACTTTCTAACCGCATCCGCGATGGCGTTGATATTCGCAATGGTGTCGGCCGGCGTAAGCCCTGCCGGTATATCATTCATACCATAACCGATCACAAGCAGATCCGTATCACTTCCTGCAGCCGCCTTCACTTCATTGATGGGGGAATATTCTCCCCAGCTTGTGAATAAAGCCTGCATGGAATTGGCTCCCGAATAGGCCTGTGTGATACCTACCACATTGGGATTATCATATGCCTCCCGTAAGCTGTCAATCAGCATCAGATTCCAGGTTCTCTGGTAAGGTGCAACGTTGTGTGCGTAGGAGCTGTCACCGCCATTTGTAATGCTGTCGCCAGTGAAAACGATTTTAACCTTCTCCTTATTTTGAAGCTTAGCGATTGTCTTTGGCAGCTTTGAGCCCTTATAAACCGGCTTTGATGCACTGTCAAATTCATCCGTATGTATATATGTCACATATACCTGCTTTGAGAAGAATTCCACCGAGCTTCCCCATCCATTGGCGGCATCCAGAAATGCCTGCGTAGTGGATATCATTCCTCCATTTGCAATACGCGTTACCTTTCCATCCGCTGTATAGGTATAATCGACGCCTTCTTTATATTTTTGCTTCATATCGGCCGTTGTGATCGCCAGTATTTTCACGCCCTCTTTATAGAACAGCTGCGCCTCGTTGGTCTCTGTAAATACCAGCGGCTCCGCAATCACAAGGTTGTTATCCCAGAATGGCGTCGTGGTCTGGGCTATATCCAGCACGCTGTCCGGTTTCTTTGTGAATCTGGCATATACCGTGCCGGCTGCGTCAATGGTCAAAACCCGGTTTCCGCCTTCCTCCTGATCATACCAGCCTTCGAATACATAGCCTTCTTTATACGGGTCTTTTGGCATTTCCACCTTGGTTCCCACATAGGTTGATTCTTTATAATAAATTTCTCCGTCAACCATAAACGTAACCTCATACATCTCTTTTTCTTCTCTCTCCACCAGTTTTGCATCGTCTATGTATACGTCAAACAGAATATCCTGCAGTGGCGGCCGATCTTGTAAGAATCCGACTTTCATCTGACCGTCCACAAGCGGAAAATGAATCTCTGTCCACATTCCCGCTTTCAGGGTATACAGAGGAGCTCCCGTCGCCATATCCGACAGATCAAGACTGCTCAGCTCCACCGGATTGCCATCTGCATCCCGCACATTGTCAAACATCATTCGGACTGTCGCATTTGTGTAAAGCTTCCCATAATCAAAGGTAAGTTCCGGATAGCCAAAACCTGGTACGGATACTTTTACAGAACGTACGCTATTGCTGTCATATAAGTATGCTTTATCATAATTCTGCACGACCTCTAAGCCTTTCGCCCCTTTGATCGTCATGACGCTGTCAATATCCGGACATGTGTCCTCATATTCACCATGCTTATAATATTTCACTTTATCAATATAAAATTCCAATGCAGCTCCGTTTACCGGCGCGATATCCGGAACCAGACAAAGCCTGTTGTCCGTCAATTTGGAGAAATCAATATAGATCTTATTCCATTCCCCCACGGTACTCTGAGCGATCACAGCACCTGTGATATGATTCAGGAACGGAACTGTCGTGACTGCTGTCCTTCCCTCCTCTTTCACATTTGTTTTTATCCAGAATTCCACTCCCATATACTCTTTGGCATCCTTCTGGAATACAATCGTGGGATAGCCGTCCCTGGGTGCCGATACATAGATAGAAGTGCCGGTTCCATCATATAATCCATCCGGGCGCGTATTTTCTCCTGCCACAAATCCCTGGGTGAATCTCATATCACAGATCGCATCGGAAGTAAAATATTCTACACAGTCAATGTACAGGTCAATTTGGGGATTCTCCATGGCAAGCTTCTCCATCACTACACCAAATCCCTGATCATACAAGGAATCCATCGACAGGGTAATCTCTGTCCACTTTCCAAAATATACCGTCGCAACATTTGCTCCCGTCACCATATTGGATAACGGTATCTGTGTAAGCTGACCTTTCTGGGACGGATCCCGAAACTCCGCCTTCACCTGCATCCGAACGGCATTAAAATTCTCTACTTCAGGTCGGATCATAATTTCCGGATATCCTAAGACAGGCAGAGAAACCTTCAGCGCTTTAAAGCTTCCCGCATAAAGACCTTCTCCTTCTACAACAATTTTTCCGGCTGCACCATTTTTAAAATGGAATACGCTAAAGTCATCGCTGTCATATCCTCCCATCACCGCCAGCTCGTATGTATCCACAAATTCGTTATCTGTGGTTTCCGCCATGCATTCTACAGTATACACACCTATTTTGTCAGGCGTGAAGCCATCCGCCGCACCAGAAATTTCTTTTCCGTTCTGATCATACACCCGGAAGCTTATCTTCTGTATGTTCTTTAACCCTTCCACGGATACTTTCGGGAAATGGCACTTTGTCCCAATGACATGATTGTCATATCCTTCTTCGTAGTGAAACACTACCTTTTCTTTATTTGCCTTAAATTCATCAAAATAAAGTCTGACTGGCCCCCCTTTATGTACCAGATAGAAGCCGGTATGGTCAATGTCTCCCTGGGGTATGAAATATTTTGGAAAATCTTCTTTCTGTATGGTGATCTTGGTCCATCTGCCGTCGTAGGCTGTACCACATGATACGCCCAGAGGATCATCCGTGTAATAAAGCGGAACATCAAAACCACTGTCATTATAAACCCAGCAGCTGAGGGACATAACATCCTCAAAACTGTCGACGGGCATCTCGATCATTTTCATCACAGGCCATGTTATGTCTGCAGAAGCAGACGCTTCAAACAAAAATGCTCCCTCGCCTCTGTATGTTTTTTCTGTTGTATAAGACAGTGTTCCTCCATTGTACGCATCCCAGGTGTCAAGATAGATCTCCTTGTCCGCGCTCTCTAATTCCCCTTCCTTCCGAACATAATACCGAATTGTTTTTTCCGCTGTTTTACCGTCACTTTTTACCGTGACTTTCACATCATATTCCCCTTCCTTGGAAGGTATAAACCCATGCTTCGTAACAGATTCCTTCGCACCGCTCTCTACATGCGTAATATCAAAATCCGGCTCTACCTCATAAGAGACGTTATCGTGTATGATCGTACTGGGGAATTGCGTATATCTCCCCACTGCCGACACTGCACTGAACTTTCTGAGCGTTACCGTTGGAAGATTCAATTCATTCACAGTAATAACTGTTTCTCCCACGGATTCCTTTCCGTCCTTTTGCAGCGTCACACGATACTTGTAATCACCGGTTGTCTCCGCGTAAAAATCATGTTCATCGCGAATATCCACCTCCTTCCCCGCCCCATCCAGAAGCTCCATTGTCAGGGTGACATCCTTTCCGATGGACTTTGAGAAAACCGGAGTCGGAAGGGTTATATCCGTGTAGACGTCTCCCTCGAACTTTTCTTTGGCAAAATGAATGGAAGGAAGCGCAAACGGATTTATGTCCTGTATCTCTTTCCGAAATACTGTCAGCAGGATTACTCCAACTATCATTATAACAGACACGATACTTATCGCTAATGCAATCTTTATCCTCTTTGTCATCTCAGTTCTCTCCTTTCAGGACGAAGTTATCGATGTACAGCTCCAGGTCGGATTCAGAATATCCTTCCTCTTCCCACAATAAGTCTACACTCACAATCTGATCCACATCCACACCATACTCCTTCAGCTCTGGCACTGTGCACTCAATTGTGGTCCAGCAGTCCGCATTCAGATTCATATTCCAATAGGAGGCACACTTTCCATCTGCATCCCGCACCTGCATACTGATCTTTCTCCGCTCATTGGCACGATTCATGATATCAAGAGAAAATCCCCCGCAATTCCCGATTTCTGATATCCCGGGAAACTTCTCTCTGTCAAAGATAAGCGTCGGATATCCAAAATAAGGAGAAACTCCATCAAAAGGTTTTTTCGTATATACCCGAAGGGACTTGTTTCCCCGGGATACATACTCCAGATTGGTGTTTATATTCAATGCGGGATTGGATTTGTAGTTATACGCTCCTTTTGCATAAATTCCGTACATTTCCCAATCATTTTCAAAATCAGCAATCACACCCGCTTCACGCTCCGTCATTTTGATGGGATTCGCGCCGTCTGCTTTCCTTGCCATCAGACTGTCCATGTACAGTACCGGCGAAGTCTCTCCTTTCCCTGGTTTGTCAAACCAGACGTAGAGGGAGGTAAGCTCCGCCAGGGGGCATTCGCCCCCCATCACTTCTGTGGGCAGATAAACAATCACATGGGTCCATTCTCCCTTCTTAAGAAGATGCACCGCTGCATTGTTATAGAGCTTTTTTGTAAAGCTTCCAAGGGAAGTATACAGGTTCAGATCCCGGTCGGATGCATTAAACACATCGTACTCGATCGCTGCATATGCAGACAGATCGCTTTTTAGGATCGGCGCGCGATCCAATATAAATTCCATTGCCGGATAAGCCTCCGTCTTCCCATATAAGTCACCGATGATTTCCAGCTTTGCAGACGCTTTCCCATTTGTAATATAATCGACATCATCGCAGATCGTCACTCTTCCGAATTGATTTTCAAACACGATGCCCTTTTTTACATCTGACGCATTTTCAAAATCCATCAGCATGTCATACTCTTTTTTCATTACATAAATGGATTTTATGCCATCATCCTGCTCCTGGTGATCATTGACTGCCTCTTTCTTTGTACAGGCAGAAGAAAACAGTGTACATATCACCAGCGCGATCCCTACGAAAAATCTCGTTTTCCTCATTTGCTCCCCTCCTGCTTTTTCTGACTGGCCGACGCATAAGTTACAAACATATCATCCAGATACAATTCTACGGACTTGCTGTCAAACTGCGCCACATCTGAATTCACGACAGTGATCAGAATCGCACTGAGTCTATCAATCTCCTCCCAGTTTGTCCCGGCAATCTGTCCCAGCTGTATGTGGGTCCATTCATTTTCCGCTGCGGCGATGGTGGTCATTGTCCGCTTGGAATTCTCGCCGATAAACTCTATGGAAATTCCTATGCTCTTCTTTGCCTCTCCCAAATTTGCAACAGGACCAAGACTGCCATATTCATCTCCTTTGACATAGACATCAAACTCAAGACTATTGATTTCTTCAAAGGATATATCCCGGAAGAAATTCTCTTTCGTAAGGCGTACTCCCGCACTCTTTGTAGGCTCATCGGGAATATCCTCGATATTGATACGAAGCGTATTTCTATTTTCAAAGGCAAAGGGATCTGCATCAATGGCCGCATTCTTTCCGACCGCTGCCGTCAATGATATCTCACTCTTATCTTCAAATCCGGCCAATGTCTTTATCCTGGATGCCACAAACTTCGTGAGCTCATATGTGGTACTGCCGTCCGTGATCGCAAGATCAATGTAATTCTGTGCCTCGGTAAGCTCCTTCTTAATCACATATTTCATTCCATCCAAAGAAGCCTCTTTTTGGATATCGTCAATTCCTTCCGCCGTAACCTCAAATCCATTGGCAACATATACTTCAATCATGCTGTAGGGCATCTTAGTATCGATCACCGGCGGATGCACACGTACAACGGCCGACGCGTCATTTTTCAAAAGCTCGATCAGCCTGGCGATCTCCATTCTTGCGTCAATCAGCTTTCCGATATAAGGATCATAGATTGTTCCTGTAAACAACTGGTCATAGATTGCAGACATCATATCCTTGCTATCGAAGTCAACGCCATAGAGCTCCTTTGCTCTTTCCAGCTCCTGTTCCAGCATGTATATGTATTGGTAATCCTCAATGCCATCCCGCATCGCCTCCAGCCGGATGGAAGCAACCGGTCCTTCGATTCCATAATCAAGTCCCGGATAGAGGAAAAAACCGTCTCCATTGGGACTGGCGGAACCCTGGTCGAAGGTTCTGGCATCTTCATATACATCCACCGGCACCAGGCGATCCCCTTTATACCCCCGGTAGCCTGCAGTTCCCCAATACAGAAAGCCCTCAACATCATAGGATTTCATCATCCAGAACTTTGTTCTCACCGCAAGAACGCTGTCGTCAATATGGTTTGAGGGATGAGGATTCTGGGGTATCCATGCATCGTAGGTCCACAGAGCCCGTCCATCCTGTTCCGCTTTCCATGCTTTCATCCGTTCCCTTGTTTCACTGGAATTATAGTAATTGATGGGAGGAACAAGCTCATCCACAAACTCATCGATTACGCCATCAAGATTGGCCGTCACATGAGACGGCAGATATCGAATCGAATGTTCCAGTGTGTCAACTCTCTTTTGAAAGAAGGCTTCATCCTCCGCAAGCAGATCTTCCAGCACACGTTCCTTTACCGCCTTAAACTGCGTATAAACATTTCCGACTTCCCAGGTGGATCCGGTCATACCGGCTTCGTCGATAAATACGAGATACAGATATGCCTTTTCCAGTAAATCCACCTTCTCATCACTTGCATAGGCAAGTTCTTTTATGACGTTGTACAGGTAATCGTAATCCGTATCCACTATGATTCTTCCATACGTTTGATCTTCCTGCTTCTCCCCATATTTCTGTCCCGGCTGATTCGGTGCGTCCTCCTCATACCGGAATATGGCAGGCGCAGGCAGATTGTAGCCTGTAAATTTGGGATTTTCCACATAGGCCTTTACCATCTCCACAAAATCCTTTGGCTCTACCGCCCAATATTGCCGCGTCCCCGGCAGATTTGTAGAGCTGATATTGTAGTCCAGCAGAAAATCATAATACTTTTTATACATCTCATCGGAATTATCCAGCTCACCATCGATTATCCACTCATGGCGTGTATATGTGTTTGTTTTCGCCTGAATCTCTTCCTCAATCTCAAAATCAAAGACTTCCAGAAACAGATCCACTTTCACACTCTTTTCACCAAGAACAACTTCCAGTTCTCCCTGATAGACGCCGGCCTCCTGCTCTCTTGGCACATCAAAGGTGATCCAGACACCCTGATTTTTATCTTTCACCAAAATATTTTCATTTTTATTTTTGGCTGCAGCAAAAGGAACAAGTGCATCCGGGTAATATCCTGGCGACCAGTCCAGGCTTGCATTTGATTTTTGGGTCACCTCCACGTACTTTTCCATGTACAGTGAGATGTTGTCAGCGGAAAACACCGTATCCTTTTCGTTCTTCAGATCCTTCACACGAATATCATACCCGCTGATATCCTCCACCGGAGTCAGGATCAGCTGTGTTCCCTCCGCCTCCCCTTTCGAGGCGGCTGCCGCAACGTATTCCGTTGCAAACCGGTTCACGCCCTCTGACTGAAGCACCTTCAGCACATTCGGCGCGCCCCACACCTTTACGCCATTCTGCTCCTTTATCTCTACTGCTTCCTGATTGTAGAGCGCCGGCATTTCCCCGGAAACCGTTTTTTGATCCGCGGGCTTCTTCCCTGCACAGCCAGAAAACAGCAGCACGCAAACCACCATAAGCACTATATTGATTCTTCTCTTCATAGTTGTCTCCTTAACTGTATCTTATTAGTAAGATAAACCTGCAACTGTCATATAATTGTTCCATTCCTTTTTTGCTTCCATATAATTGTCTGTAAAAAACTGCTCTGCCGTTTTCTTATCCTTTGGGTTCACCGCGCCAAGGATCAATTCCGGCTTGTCTCCTAAAAACGGTGTCAACGAATTTTTTGCAAACAACGGATTTGTCTTATTCTGTGTGATTTTTGTAATTTCCGCATTCATGAGATCTATTTTACTTTTTCCGAAGGCAGTGGCCGCATCATACATACCGCCGCCGTTGTAATCGTACTCATAGGGCAAAAAGCTTCCCGTGTTTTTATAAAAAATCTCAATTGCCTCATCCGTTGTGGTGTACGCCAAAAATTCTTTTGCGAGATTTCTCGCATCTGCATAGGCAGGGATCACCGCTCCGAAATCAAATCCCGCATCCCAGATGATATTTCTCGCATTTTTTACAATCTGAATATCTTCTTTGGTCACTCCCGCAGGCGCCTCTGATTTTTTACCGTCAACAAAATCCACGACCTCCGCCAGCATACTGTCATTTGATATGGATGGCGTCTTCTCAATGATCTCGGAGATAACGGGCATTTTCATCATGACCGTCTCAATACTGTCAAAGTCTCGCATCTCATTTTCAAACCAGCCGCCATTGGGCATAAATGCCGCCGCCCCCTGCAGGAAATTGGTCTGCAGCGTTGTGAAATACGTTGAATTGCAGCCCTCCACCAAATTTTCCGCTGAACCGATCAGCTGTTCCAATACGGTCAGGGACTTTAAGATTCCCTTCTGATTGAAGATCTCATAAGTGTATACATCTTTTCCAAACTCTTCATCGTACGCCTGTCCCGTGAAAAACTTATTGTATTCCTCCACGCCTTCGTACTGAGCCCACCATGCACTAAGCGCATAGTCCCAGTATCCCACCTGCCCGGCATATATGATTCCTTTTGCTTTTCCGGATTTCGTCACATCGGACGCCATCTTCCCCAGCTCAGCAGTTGTTCTTGGCAATACCCACTGCCCTGCCCCCAATGCCTCATCCAGTACCTTCGTGTTCACTACAATACCGCATGGGTCGCTTGCCCAGGGCATGGCATATTGCTTCCCATCGGCAAGGGTAAAATAGTCCACATACTGCGTAAGCATCTTATCACCAATGGTTTTGCCTTCCACATCCGATGCCATCTGATAAATATCGGACAGATCCTCAAGCGCCACATCGTATCCACTGATATACTTATCGCCGGTTGCCACAATATCCTTCTCATTCACCAGTCCTGCAAAATAAATGTCAATGTCATTTACTTTCGGTCCTCCTGGAAGCGTTGCTGCAATCAGGCCGTAGGTTGGTTCCCCTTTCAGAACGATCTCAATATCCACGCCTTCTGCTTTTTTCTTTTCTGTAAACTGCTTCGCCCACTCTTCCATGTAGTCTCTGCCATATCCTGCTTCCAGAAATGAGATTGTTAAAACTGTCCCGTCTCCCGACTTTGTCAGTTCCGGGTCCTGCTGCTTCTCCCCCTTGCATCCGGTCAGGCAAGAAACACACATTGCCAAAATCATAAATACACTTACTGCTTTTTTCATAAAAACCATCCTTTCACATTTTATTTGTTCTATTTAACCTTTTAATCCCCCAATAGACATATTGGTCATGATCTTTTCCTGGGCCAATGCATATACGATGATGACAGGGATCACCGACATCACAATAATCGCAAACAGCAGCGGATAATTGATCTGGTAGACCATAAGATTCTGAAACCGGAATATTCCAAGCGCTATGGTGGGATGTTGATCCATATATAAATAGGCTGTGTTATAATCGTTCCACTGGCCTATGGCAAACATGACGGCTAAGGATACAAGGATCGGTTTGGCCTGGGGCACCATAATGTGTAAAAAAACCTGAAAATGCGACGCCCCGTCAATAAATCCCGCCTCCATGTATTCATTGGACAAGTTCTTAAAATACCCGTAGAGGATAAAGAAGTTAAATCCAAATCCACTGATAAAGGTCAACAGGATCAATGGAGAATTGGCCAGATGCAATCCGTGTATCAATTTGTAGGAGGCCGGCAGGGAGCCATAAGTCGGAAACAGCATGATCACAAGCGCCAGCGTATAGAAAAATTTATTCAGTTTAAATTTATATTTTGCCAGCACATATCCTGTCATGGTACAG
>CABQGZ010000051.1 GCA_902463835.1 uncultured Lachnospiraceae bacterium | reverse complement strand
GCCCTATGGATTTCCAATCTGGTGTGTGGGAAATGAGGTGGACGGAGACTGGCAGATTGGTCATCTCACTGCGCAGGAGTATGGGCGCAAGGCTCATGAGGCCATTAAGATGATGAAATGGGTGGATCCAAAGATTCAGGTTACGGTGGCGGGAAGCTCCTGTGCTCAGATGCCTACCTTCCCGGAATGGGACAGAGTGGTGCTGGAGCATACCTATGAGGAGGCGGACTACCTGTCGCTGCACCAGTATTATGACTTTATACCAGGGCAGGATTGCCTGAAGGACTACCTGCACTCCTATCTGAACCTGGACAGCTTCATCCAGTCTCTGGTAACGACGGCGGATTACGTGAAGGCGGTCAAGCGCAGCAATAAAACAATGATGCTCTCTCTGGACGAGTGGAATATCTGGCACAAGCACCAGGGGAATCCGGCAGATGATTCATGGCAGATTGCGCCGGCGCTTTTGGAGAATTCCTATGATGTGAAGGATGCCCTGCTGTTTGCGGGACTTATGATGACCATGATCAATCACGCGGACCGGATCAAGATCGGATGTCTGGCGCAGCTGATCAACGTGATTGCCCCGATTCTCACCGTGCCGGGAGGCGGCGTCTTAAAGCAGACCATCTACTATCCTTATCTGGCAGGCTGCCGGTTTGCCAGAGGAACGGCCCTTGCGGCAGAGGTGAAGGGGGATAAGGAGGAGACCATCTACGGGGACGCGCTGGCAGTCTATTCCGCGGCGACTTATGAGGAAGAGAAGAAGGAGCTTACCGTGTTCCTGCTGAATCCGGATCCAAAGACCGTGGAGCTTGCCGTGAACTTATATGAATTCCAGGGATTAAAGCAGACGGAGCATCTTGCGTTTGGAACGGGAGACCTGGAGCGAGGAAATACCTTTGCAGATCCCGAAGCGGTAGTTATGCAGCGTGTGGAGGGAGAGAAAGCTTATGAAAAGGGGGAAACACTTCTTTTGGAGGGCTATTCCTTCCACGTGATCCGGTACCAGGAAACTATTTGATGTGATATCAGGAAACCAATTGACACGATACCAAGGAACCAGTTAGGAGGATGACACAATGAGGAGAAAGATTGTCAGTTTATTTGTAGTGGTTATGCTGTTTTTATCCTGTGCGGTAAGCGGCTGCGGACGAGATGCCGTTGTGGAAAATGTGGGCGGGGACAGCAGTACAAATAAGGGGAACAATGGTGAGGAGGACAAGACGGGAGAGATCAAGAGCGATATCGAAGGGAAGGTTACCATGGCACACTGGACAGCCGGAGGAGCCACAGAAAAAGCCAGCGTGAATACGGTGCTGAAACAGCTGAAGAAGGATTATCCCAACATTGACGTGGAGGTGAATTTCATCAGCGGCGATTATTCCACCAAGATGTATGCCAACCTTGCGGCGGGAAAGGAACCGGATGTCTTTATGGTGGAGGACGGAGTCTTTGGAAGCTGGGTGAAAGCGGGAGTGCTGGAGAATCTGACTCCATATGTGGAGAAAAGCACGGAGATCGACATCAGTAAAATCTGGGAGTCCGCCATCTCGCGGTATTCCTACGACGGAGAGAAGCAGGGGAGCGGCGACCTGTACGTAATGCCAAAGGATATCAGTCCAAGGGCGCTGTATTACAACAAGGATCTGCTGAAAAAATATGGCGTGGAGGAGCCCTCTAAGGAGACGCCCATGAACTACCAGGAGTTTGTAGAATTCTTAAAGAAGCTCAACCACCCGGAGGACGGCGTCTGTGGAATCGCGCAGATCAGCTGGGAGTGCTTTACACGTTCCGCGGGAACTTCCATCTTATCGGCGGATTACAAGAGCAGTAACCTTGACGACCCGAAGCTGATCCGGGAATTTCAGAATATGTCGGATCTGATCCATGTACATAAGGTGACGCCCACCTCCGCAACCTTAAGCAGTGAAGGCGCCTTGATCATGTTCCAGACGGGAAAGGCGGCCTGCTATGACGGGGCAATCTACAACCTGATGACGGTAAAGGATTTCGACTTTGATTGGGATGTGTGTCCTCTTCCCGGGGAATCCGAGAACCCCTATGCTTCCGGCTATACGGGGTCGGTGGGTTACGCTGTCTCCAAAAACAGTAAAAATAAAGAGGCAGCCTACATTGTGGCAGAGTATTTCAGTACGCCCACGGCCCAGAAGATCCTCTGCGATATGGGCTTCAACGTTCCGCTCTACAAAGATATGCAGCCGTCTGAGGTTACCACCAGACCAGGGTCCGCGGTGAGCATGGATGTGTTTATGAAGGCGGCCGAATATCAGCAGCCGGTGGATATTGCGTTTACGGACAACGATCAGTGGTATACGGTTCTGGCTTCCAGACTGCAGCCCCTTTGGAACGATGCCGGAACGAAAGCGGAAACGCTGCTGCCATCCATCAAGGGAGAAATTGACAGCCTGCTGAAGAAATAGAGAGGAAACCGTATGAAAAAGAAAGAAAAAATGTGGGGGCTTTTGTTTATCGCCCCCCTGTCCATAGGACTTTTGATGTTTGTCCTGGTGCCCCTTCTGTACTCGCTGTTTGTTGCGTTTTCGGAATACGACCTAATCAATCCCCCAAGGTTTACGGGAGGAGAGAATGTCAGAAGGCTGGTGGAGGATCCGTACTTTTTAAAAAGTCTGCGGAATTCCTTTATCAATCTTCTGGGAGTGCCCATTGCCATGGCGCTGAGCCTGGGGGCGGCGGTGCTGCTGACAAAGGTAAAGCGGTTGTCTAACTTTTTCCGCTCCGTGTTCTTCCTGCCGGCCATATGCTCCTCGGTGGCGGTGTCCTTCATGTGGAAATATATGCTGGATTATAATTACGGGATTATCAATTGGGCGCTGGAGCGTCTGGGACTGGATAAGATCCTGTTCTTATCGGGAAAGATGGCAATGCCGTCCATGATCATGATGGGCGTCTGGGGAGGGATGGGGATTATCATCCTGCTCTATTACTCCGCACTGCAGAATGTGCCCAGGGTGTATTATGAGGCCGCCATGATTGACGGCGCCAGCGCCTGGCAGCAGTTTAAGCGGATCACGTTGCCGGCGATCTCGCCGATCACACTGTATATCCTGATCACACAGATCATCGGCGCGCTGCAGGATTCCACCCGGTTCATGGTCATGTCGGGAAACGGCAACGTGGAGGATCTGACCACGGCAGGCGTGTATGTATATCGGCAGACCTTTACCTTTGGCGCTCCCGGGTACGGCAGTACGGTGGCCTGGGCGCTGGGACTGGTGATCATGGTATGTACGATTCTGAACTTTACTTTTTCAAAAAAATGGGTCTCGTATGACAGCTAGGAGGAAGCGATGAAAAAGATTATAACAATCCTGAAATACGTCTTGTTGACGCTTTTGGCTGTGCTGGTCATGCTGCCCATATTGTGGATGGTGATCTCCTCCTTTAAGGATACCGGGGAGATCTACGCAAAAGAGATTGTGTGGCTTCCGAAGCGCATACACTGGGAGAATTATGGGGATGTGCTGAACGGGACGTACCTTGTCCGGAGCTTCTTCAACTCTCTGATGATTACGATTCCCCCGATTTTTATTGGGGTGCTCACCAGCGCCATGGCGGGATATGCCTTCGCGAAGCTGGATTTTCCGGGAAAAAACGTGATTTTTACGCTGATGTTCCTGACGTTGATGATTCCGGGCGTAGTCACCATGATTCCGGCATATCTGCTGTTCAATGCCTACGGGTGGCTGGATACGCTGCTTCCGCTTCTCATACCCGGAATGTGCGGCTCTGTGACCACCATGTTCTTTCTGCGGCAGTATCTGTCGGGACTGCCAGGAGAGCTGAAGGAGGCGGCGCTGATTGACGGAATGACCCATGCAGGGGTGTTTTGGCGCATTTTTCTGCCCTTGGCAAAGCCTGCGATCCTGACCCAGCTGATTCTGGCTTTCAACGGCGCGTACAACGATTATATGGGGCCGCTGTTGTATATCAATGATGAAAAATGGCAGACCATCCAGATTGTTTTAAACAGCTTTATATCGGAATATCAGGCCAACTGGCAGTTCATGCTGGCGGGCTCTGTACTGGCGCTGCTGCCCACCATGGTGCTGTTTCTGTGCGCCCAGAAGTATTTTGTGGAAGGGATTGCGTTTACGGGAATTAAGGCGTGAGGAATTTTGAGAGTCTATTGTACAAGAAAGGGAGGTTGGAACAATGAACAGAAAGAAGATGCTTGCGGCAGTGGGGGCAAGTGTGCTGGCCTTAGGGCTGGCGACCGGATTGATCGTTCCGGGAATCGTAACGGCAATGCGGGCAGTGGACAAGACAAGCGTCCGCTACGAGGCGGCGGATGATGGGGAGCTCCTTGCGGGTGCGGTGAAGCCGGAAGCCCTTGCGGATGGCGGCTATTTGCTGCGGACAGAGAATACCAGCTTTGAACTGTATGCGACGGAAGAAGGCTATGCTTCCAGAATGCTGGACAGCAAGGGTGACGTGGCTATGGAGCAGATTGCCCCGGTAGTCATTCAGATCAAAAAGGAAGCCGCGGCGGATGATTATCTGGGGAATAACTCCGAGACGGAGCTTTTGCAGGCGGAATATCAGCGGCTGGAGGTGAAAGAGAATACCATCCTTGCCACAACCATTGTGGAGAGCAGCGCGGGAAGCAGCTTTTACGTCAGCGATCAGTATGCGGTGTGTGAGGATCAAAAGGGCTTTCTGCTGAACCGGGATATCAAGGTTATGACAGCGGCGGCGGAAGATGAGGGCTTTAATTCCTTCGTGAAGTTCAAGGAGAGAGAAGGGAAGACAAGTGAAGCTTACGAGTACTTTATGCCAGCTCTGGTGATCAAGGACGAGAAGAATCTGTCCAACACGGCCATCGGTTCCGATATGACATTGGATCATATCTGGGCAAAGGACAGCCATATGGGACTTCCGATGGTCATGACCAGGAATAAGGAGACAGGCAATACCTTTAGTATCTCCCATGTGGTTTCCGATTCCAACACAGGAATCGATGAGAGTGATGGAAGCTGGATCGTAAACAAAAATATCTGGTACGCAAGTCTTGGAATATCCAATGTGGACGGGTATGTCAGCGTGGATGTGTGCTATCCGGGAATGGAGGGGGACATCAATTACCAGACCTCCACACCCGGCATGGTCAGAAGAAGTCATCCGGTACGGGACGACGTGGTTCATACGTATCGGGTAGCCTTTGAAGCAGGAAGCTTTGGGGAATTCAATGAGGCAATGGTTTCATCCTACCAGAATGCCTACGGGCGGATGATGGTACCGGAGGTGGATGTGGACGTCCGAAAGACGTATGACGCGACGCTGGAGCTGTTTGATACATACACGTATGAGTATGCGGAAGGGAAGATGGGTATGCCCTTCGGGATCAGCCTGGACGGAGAGATCTACGCCACAGATTACTGTATGGGTTTTATCGGCCAGCAGACATCTCTTGGGTTCCAACTGATTCGCAGCGGAGTGGCTACGAATTCCGGGGAGCAGATCAATAAGGGAAGAGCCGTGATTGATTTCTGGGTGAACGAGAGCTTCACACCTTACGGATTCCCCAAGGTGTGGTATGGCACCAGCTCGGGTCGGTGGGCCGGAACAGATCTGGCGCCCTCCTATATCCGCTATATGAGCGACGGTATGGAGGGAATCCTGGATGCTTATATCGAGGATAAGCAGGCGGGAACGGATCAGGTGAAATGGATGGAGCGGTGTATCACATTTGCGGACTGGCTTGTGAAGGTGCAGCGGGAGGACGGATCCTATTGCAGAGCTTACGATCAGAACACTGGCGAGGCGTACACGGTGTCAGACGGAAAGGACTGGACCGGCGGAAATAATTCCGCGTGCCCGGTGCGTTTTTTGGTTCGCATGTATGAACAGACCGGAAAAGAGGAATATCTGACAGCGGCAACCCGGGCCGGAGAATATATCTATGACACGGATTATCAGAACGGAAAATATTACGGAGGAGCACCGGATCGGAACAATACGGTGGATAAGGAAGCGGCAGTTATGGCCTTGTATGCTTTCAACTCCCTGTACGAACAGACCGGGGAGGAGAGATGGCTGAAGGCTGCGGAGCATGCGGCCATACAGACGGCATCCTTTGTGTACACCTTCGATTTTAACGTCTGGGGCGACACGGAGTATAATATTTACCGTGATACGGTTGGAACGGCGGGGCTGTCCATTATCGGCACGGGGAACTGCTCCACGGATCCCTTTGCGGCATACCTGTATTATGAGTTTTTCAAATTGTATGTGTATACCGGGCAGGAGTTCTACTATGATTTTGCCAGGCTGACCCAGAACAACGCCAGGCAGTTTGTATGTGTGGACGGCAGCCTGCCCTACGGCGCTGACGGGCTGGTGTGTGAGGCCCAGGATATCTCCAGACAGTTCTACAACAGCAGCGTGGATGTGTGCCTGTTATGGTGCAATATCGCCGTGGTAGATCCCATTGCAGCCATGGAGGACGCATTTGGAACAGCAATCGTGGACGAAGCGAAGGAACTTGGAAGAGACGACTTGCAAAAGAAGCTGAAAGAATATGGCTCCGGTGGAAATTATCGGTAGAAAAAATAGAAAACGAGACAACAGATGAGAAAGGAGCGGGAATGACAATGACAGATAAGAAAAAGAGATGGATCTCATGGATACTTCTGACGGTACTGTTCTTTGTGACGATTCTGCCGGGGACTGCGCTGGTAAAGGCTGCTGAATCAGAGGCTGAATGGCGGCACCTTAGTGATGCGGAAAAGAACCTGAATACCATGAACTATGATGCGAGTACAGATACCTTTTGGTTCCCCAATGTGGACGCAGGCTGGAGTGCCCGGATGTTCAACACAAAGCTGGATTTGTCCGGGAAGAACTGGGCGGTGGAGATGGACTGTGATCTGGCGGGCGGAGAGCTTGTGATTGCTCCGGCTTATGAGGACGCGGTGCATTTCGCGGGGATAGGACTTGACTTTGGCGGACAGATCCTGGACGGGATTGTGGTCAACGGAACAATCCTGGATGATTTCTCCTATGCGGGAGGCTATCAGGACCGCTATGTAAAGGTGGCGGGATTGTCGAAGAAAGGTCATCTGAGAATTGAATTTAAAAATGGAGAAGGCGGCAGCCTTGCGGGCGGAACGGCGGATGTATATCAAAGAACAGAAGGACAGGAGGCGTATACAAAGCTTGGCACCTATACTTTTGGGGACAATATCGCGGATACAGAAGCGCCTAACCGTCTGCTGATCCAGCTGCGGCTTGGTGGAGGGAGCGTTTCCAATGTCACTGTGACAGAGCTTGTGGATAAACATTGGAGTCACGTCAGTGAGGCGGAAGAGAAGCTTGGAACCGTCATTTTTGAGGAAAACACAAAAGTTATGAGCTTCCCTGTTGTAGATGGGGGCTGGAGTGCCCGGATGTTCAACAAGGAATGGGATCTGTCCGGAAAAAACTGGACGGTGGAATTGGACTGTGATCTTGCCGGAGGGGAGCTTGTGATTGCACCGGCCTATGAGGATGCGGTACATTTCGCGGGGATAGGACTTGACTTTGGCGGACAGATCCTGGACGGAATTGTGGCCAACGGAACAATCCTGGATGATTTCTCCTATGTGGGAGGCTATCAGGATGCGCATGTAAAGGTGACGGGCCTCTCAAAGAAAGGACATTTGAAAATTGAATTTCGAAACGGCGAGGGCGGCAGCCTTGCAGGCGGAACTGCAGATGTGTATCAGAGGATAGAGGGCGAGGAGGCGTATACAAAGCTTGGCACCTATACTTTTGGGGACAATATCGCGGATACAGAAGCACCCAACCGTCTGCTGATCCAGCTGCGGCTTGGGATGGGAACGATATCCAATATTATGGTGACAGAACTTGTGGATACGCCGATACAGCCGGAGGATCCGGATAAGACCTGGAGCCATATCAGCGAGACGGAAGCGGAACTGGGAACGGTGGAGTTTGACGAAGCGTCGGGAGTCATGAACTTCTCTGTTGTAGATGCGGGGTTCAGCGCTCGTATGGTCAATACAAAGCTGGATCTGTCTGGAAAGAACTGGGCGGTGGAACTGGATGCGGATTTAGCCGGAGGAGAGCTCTTGATTGTGCCGGTCTATGAGGATGCATTGCATTTTGCGGGCGTTGGCCTTGATTTTGGCGGTCAGTTGCTGGACGGATTTGTCATGAATGAAACAATTCTGGATGATTTCTCCTATGCAGGCGGTTATCAGGATCGTTACGTGAAGGTGAATGGCCTCTCAAAAAAAGGACGTTTGCGTATCGAATTTAAAAATGGAAAAGCGGGCAGCCTTGCAGGCGGCTTGGCCGATGTGTATCAGAAAACGGAGGGCGAAGAAGCATATACAAAGCTTGGCACGTATTCCTTTGGAGACAATATTGCAGATACGGATGCCCCCAACCGTCTGTTGATTCAGCTGCGCCTTGGGCTGGGAAGTATATCCAATATCACGGTGACGGAGCTGGAGCAGACGCCGGTGGATCCGGATGAGCCGGACGTACCGGATAAGCCGGACATACCAGATGAGCCCGAGAAGGATAAGACCTGGAGCTATATCAGCGAGGCGGAAAAAGAACTGGGAACGGTGAAATTCGATGAAGATACGGGAATCATGAGCTTCCCCATTGTGGATGCCGGATTCAGCGCCCGCCTGGTCAATACGAAGCTGGATCTGTCGGGAAAGAACTGGGCGGTGGAATTCGATGCGGATCTGGCCGGAGGCTTGCTGTTTGTGTCGCCGGATTACTCGGACGCGCTGCATTTTTCCGGGATTGGAATTGATTTTGGAGCCTCCATATTGGATGGATTTGTGATCAACGATAAGATCCTGGATGATTTCTCTTATGTCGGCGGGTATAAGGATCACTATGAATCGGCGGCGGGAATCTCTAAGAAGGGACGGATCAGGATTGAGTTCCGGAATGGTGCGGACGGCAGTATGGCCGGCGGCTCGGCCGTGGTGTACCAGAAGACGGAAAACGCGGAAGAATACAAGAAAATCGGTGCCTATGTATTCGGTGACAATATCGCCGAAACAAAGCTTCCAAAACGTCTGTTGATTCAGCTGCGGCTTGGACTGGGCTCCATTTCCAATATCACGGTAACCCAGATATCAGATGAGGCGTATGTACCGGATAAAAAACCAAAATGGATGCACTTAAATCCCGCGGAGGAAATGATGGGCTTTATCACCTATCAGGAAGAGACGGATACCATGACCTTCAATGGCTGCGCAGGATGGGCAGGAAGATTGATCAATACGGAGATAGAGGATATATCCGGTCAGAACTTTGCGGTGGAATTTGACGCCAATCTTGGCAGCAAGGGAATCATAGGGGTGATGCCCTTCTATGAGAGTATTGACACGTTTTATGCCTTCGGCTATGATATGGCAGGTTACCGGCTGGACGGCGTGGGGATTATGGGAACCCAGGACGGAAAATTGAATGTTATCGATGAGTTTGCCTATGTGAATGATACGATTTATCCGGCCAGCGGAATCCAGAAGGCTCCTCCCACGTTTGGAGAAAATGTGCGCATGCGGGCAGAGTTCTTCCTTGGCCCCAACGGCACAATGGCGGGTGGCAAGGCATATTATTACTATCGGGAAATGGGTTCGAAGAACTGGCAGATGATCGGACGCTTTCTGATGCCGGACACTATTGTGGATAACCCGGATCTGCCTAACAAGGTAGTGATCTATGGCCATTTGATCAACGGAAGTATCAAAAATATTGATGTGATTCAAAACATAACGAGCACGATCATTTCAGTCAAATGGTATTCGTCCTCCAAATGGGGATATGTGTCTAAGGTGGAGGAGGTCTGCGGAGCGGCCTATTATTCCGATGAGGATGGGACGATGACGCTGCAGCTGGATGCAGGCTGGAATGCGCGTATGGTATCGCTGGATACAGATCATATTGCCGGAAAACCCTTTGCCATGGAGTTTGACGCTGATTTTGCTGCCGGTGGAGCCATTGGAATCCTGCCGTTTTACGAGGATGCAGGTAACTGGTATGGCGTGTACCTGGATCGGGGAGCAGGGATTCTCGATGGGGTCGGCTTCCAGAACGGTAAGGTTCTCGATGATTTTGCCTATGTGGACAGCTACACGACAGATTACGTCCGTGCATTGGAGCTGCCTGCCGTGAATAAGTTCCGGCTGCGGTTTGAGTATTTTCCCAATGAGAGCGGAGGGGCAGCAGGTGCGGTGTGCAGGATCTTCTTCCGGTCATCGGTAGGATCAAAGGACCGGCTTTGGCATCTGGCTGGAGAATTCAAGCTGCCGGATAGTCTCGTGGACAATGAGAGCGTGCCCAACCGTATCGCGGTTCATGGACGGCTGCTCAGCGGAACCATAAGCGATATATCCATCCAGGAGATAGATCCGAACACCCAGACAGAGTACTACCAGACCAAAGAGGCCATTGAGATTGGATACCCGGATGACAGCTATTCCCAGGGGGGAGCCGGTGTCGTAAAAATTACAGAGTTCGGCAAGGTGCCCTGGTACAGTATCGCCCTGATCGCAGGAGGCGGCGTGGTGCTTGCAGCGTTGGTAATCATCCTTATTGTTGTGGCCGTAAGAGGGAAGGAGAAAAAATAAGTGCTGGAAATTGGTATGACATCAGCGTTCTGGTGTCGCGAGGATGATTATGAGTGGAGCATGGACTATATTCGCGGCTGCGGGTTTGACAGCATTGATTACAATGTGACTGGCTTTTTGACGCCAACCATGATCGAATCGGGGCAAAAAAGCGCGTTTTTTGATCAGAGCATCGAAGAACTGCTGGATTACTACCGGAAGCTTGAGGAAGCCGCCGCGGGCAGCGGAGTGAAGATTTCGCAGATACACGCGCCGTTTCCCATCTGGGTGGCAGGGATGGATGAGATGAATGAATATTTGATCACCGTGCTGGAGAAATGCTGCGCAATCTGTGCGTTCCTGCAGTGCCCGGCGCTTGTGATTCATCCGTACCTGGATCCGGACAGGGAGCGGCAGGAGCAGATCAACCGGATGCTGTGCCGGCGGATCGCTCCTTACGCCAGGAAATATGGCGTGAAGATCTGTATCGAGAATATACCGGTGTACAGCCAGGAGATGGGGCGTTTTGTGGAAGGAGCATTCACAGACCCGGAGGAAATTTGCCGCTGTATCGACGCGCTGAACCAGGAGGCTGGCGAGGAATTATTTGGCTTCTGCCTGGATATCGGACACATGAATCTGCTGGGAAATGAGCCCCGAGCATTTATCGAAAGGCTGGACAGCAGGCTGAAGGTTCTGCATATTCATGACAACTGGGGCGCCACGGATGACCATACCATCCCGTATATGCCAAACCGCGTCGCTCAGGTGGATTGGGACGGATTTTTGGAGGGATTGCGCAGCATCGGTTTTGAGGGGGCGCTCTCCTTTGAAGTGAGTGTGGCGGAACTGCCGGAGCAGATTCGGACGGACAGCCTGAAAATGATCAGTTCCATCGGACGGCATTTTAGAGAACAGTTAAGCAAAGATTGATAGATTGACGAAAAACGGTTCTTTTGCTATACTGGGACAAAATCAGCAAGAAACGGAACTTAGGAGGAAGCACATGTTTCGATACGAAATACATTTGCATTCATCGGGCTGCAGCGCCTGCGGGGCGTCCACGGCAAAGGAACTGGTGAAGGCGGCGAAGGAGAGCGGTTACGCGGGGGTCGTATTTACCAACCATTTTTACCACGGCAACACGGCGATCCCGCGGGAGCTGCCCTGGCAGGCCTTTGTGGAGGCCTACCGGCGCGATTGGCTGGAGGCGAAGGAATACGGAGAACAGCTGGATGTGGATGTGCTCTTTGGCCTGGAGGAGGTGTATGAGCCGGGCAAGGAGGTGTTGATCTACGGGGTTGCGGCAGAGCTGATTGGCGCAACCCCGGAATTCCGGGATATGGATATTCGTGCCATGTCGGAATTTGTCCGCAGGAACGGCGGCTTTCTTGCCTGTGCCCATCCGTTTCGGGCAAGGGACTATATCCCGGATCCGGATCGGGAGCCGGAGCCGGCCCTGTTTGATGCGGTAGAAGCGTACAACAGAGGAAATTCACCAGAGATGGACGAGAAGGCGGTGCGCTATGCCAGGAAGTATCATCTGCCCGGTATAAGCGGTGGAGACGTGCATCACGTAGACCAGATGGGATATTCCGGGCTGGCCTTCCGGG
>CABQGZ010000050.1 GCA_902463835.1 uncultured Lachnospiraceae bacterium | reverse complement strand
ACCCTTGAAAACCGTCGGCACTTAGCGCTCGGGCCATAAAATGGCCTGCAAGGTTAGTGTCCGCTACGTTTTTCACGGAGCGAGAGCGCGTCTGACATGGGGGCTCTCTTTCTCTGGGGCGGCCCCTTCGCACACATCCTTAGGCGACCCCTTCACGCATCTGGGGCGGCCCTTCGCAAGCATTCTTGGGCGCCCCCTTCGCACGTAACGTATCCAGGGTTCACTCCCCCTCCAGAAACTGCTCATGCACCGCCCTGGCTGCCTTATCCACATCCGCATCATCCACCAGCACCGTGATTCGGATCTCCGACGTGGCGATCATCCGGATATTAATCCCCGCATTGTAGATGGCCTCAAACATCTTGGCCGCCACCCCGGGATTGGATTGCACTCCGCCGCCCACCACAGACACCTTGGCCACAGCCGCCTCAAATTCAATCCTCTGGGCCGTAATCCGACTCTTATTCTCCTCCAGTATGGAGATGACCTCCTCCACATCATCCCGGGCAATGGTAAAGGAGATATCCTTGGTACCCTCCCGACCGATGGACTGCAGGATCAGATCCACATTGATATTTTTCTTTCCCAACAGATTGAATATCTTAAACGCAATTCCCGGTATATCCTTTACGCCGATGACTGCAATACGGGCCGTATTCTTATCCACGGCCACTCCACTGATCAGCATGCTCTCCACGTCAACTTCCTCCTTCACTATGGTTCCTTCTGCCGCGTTCAGGCTGGAACGCACTACCAGGGGAACGCCATATTTTTTGGCCATCTCCACCGAACGGTTATGGAGCACCTTGGCTCCCAGTGTGGCAAGCTCCAGCATCTCATCATAGGTGATACCCTTTAATTTCTTCGCGCCCGGCACAATCCTGGGATCCGCAGTGTAGACGCCCTCCACATCTGTGAATATCTCACAGGCGTCCGCTTTCAGGGCTGCCGCCAGCGCCACAGCCGTGGTGTCGGAGCCGCCACGCCCCAGGGTTGTGATATCCTCATACTTGTTGATGCCCTGAAAGCCGGTGATGATCACAATCTTGCGTCCGTCCAGCTCATGGCGGATGCGCTCCGAATCAATGCGTTTAAAGCGTGCATTGCCGTAAGCGGACGAGGTATGCATCGCCACCTGGAACGCATTTAAAGAGACGCTGGGCACGCCCAGCGCCCCCATGGCCATGGACATCAGCGCCACAGAGGTCTGTTCCCCCGTGGCAAGCAGCATATCCAGCTCCCTTCTGGAGGGATTGGGGTTGATATCCTTTGCCAAAGCAATCAATCGATCGGTGGTCTTCCCCATGGCAGAGAGTACCACCACCACATCGTTGCCCGCCTGATAATCCGCCGCACAGCGCCTGGCCACGTTATAGATTCTTTCTTTGTCGGCTACGGAGCTTCCGCCGAACTTCTTCACTATAAGCATAATTTCCTCCCGCTTACATCATGAGATAATCAATCAATTCATGACCTTTTGCAATAAAACAGCCGCTAACTGCAGCTTCCCGCTCATTATACCTCCAGGTATGACGCTTAAGGTCTGTGCTGTCATAGAGAAGATAAGGCACATTCTCCCCCGTATGGGTACGAATGGCGATGGGCGTGGGATGATCCGGCAATATCAGCATCCTAAATTCCTCCCCCGCGGCCTCAAGCCCGGCCTTAATTGGCGCGATCACTCTGGAATCCAGATATTCGATGGCCTGCACCTTCTTCTCCACGCTGCCCTGGTGTCCCATCTCATCCGGCGCCTCCACATGCACATAGACAAAATCATATCCCTCTTTCGTCAGAACATCCACAGCTGCAGCCGCTTTTCCTTCATAGTTGGTGTTCAGACCGCCGTTGGCTCCCTCCACCGTTATGACCTTCATGGAAGCGCCCACCGCGATTCCCTTTAGCAGGTCCACGGCGGATACCATCGCCCCCTTCAAATGATTCTTCTCTTCAAAGGAGCTGAGCGCCGGCCTGGTTCCGGCTCCCCAGAACCAACAGGAATTGGCAGGATTCTTCCCTGCTTTCTTCCGCTCCACGTTGATAGGATGATTCACCAGAATATCATAGCTTCTCTTCATCATATCCCGCAGCATAGCATCCTTTGGCAAATGCTGTCCGATGGTCTGTCCCAGCACATCATGGGGCTGCACCAGCTCCTGCACCTCTCCGTGATCCCAGATCAGCAGATGGCGGTAGCTGGTTCCCACATAAAATTTATAGATATCTGTCTCCAGTTCTTTTTTCACAGCCTCCAGCAGGATCGCCGCATCCTCCGTGCTGATCTCATCCGCACTGTGGTCGATAATCCTCCGTGCTTCATAATATTCCTCTTCCTCAGAAAGCGTTACAATATTACAGCGCAGCGCCACATCTGTAGGAAGCATATCCACCCCGATACTCAGTGCCTCCAAGGGCGATCTGCCCGAATAATACTTCTTCGGATCATACCCCAGCACCGACAGATTCGCCGTATCACTTCCCGGTTTCATCCCATCCGGTATGGTATGCACCATACCGATCTCACTCACTGCCGCCAGTGCGTCCATGCAGGGCGTGTCCGCATACTCTAAAGGCGTTCTTCCTCCCAGACTCTCTATTGGCAAGTCCGCCATTCCATCACCTAACACAACGATATATTTCATAATCTCAAATCCTCTGTTCTAAAAATACATTCCATCAAAATCGGGGCACACTCATCCCGCCTCTGCTTCTACTCCACGCGAATCATCTGTATCACGTGCAGTTTGGCCGCCCGCTCATCATACTCCGCTTCCGTCATCCGCCCGGTGAGCACACCAACCTCATCGACAAGCTCCGGCAGTCTCACATATTCCACATCGCCCAGCGCCGCTTCAATCGCCGCTTCTGAGTCACAGGAACGCAGGAAAAATCTTCTGGCTTCCCTCTTATAATCCGCCAGCGCAAGCTTCTTGGAACTCCAGGAAGTCATGATGTTGCGATCCAGGTTCCTTGCAATATCCACAATATCCGCCACCACAGCGCTGGCCGTAGGAAGCTTTCCTGCGCCACTGCCGTAGAACATCGCATCTCCCAGCACATTTCCATGGACAAAAATGGCGTTGAACACATCGTTTACACTGTAAAGGGGGTGCTCAGGCGCCAACAGGAAGGGAGCTACCAATGCATCATAGCTGTCCTCCACCTTGCGGCTGGTCGCCAGAAGCTTAATGACACGCCCCATGGCCTTGGCATACTTTATACTGATGGCTGATATTCCCGTGATACCCTCCGTATGGATCTCTTCAAAATCCACCTGTTGTCCGCAGACTAAGGACGTCAGAATGGCAATCTTGCGGCATGCGTCATAGCCTTCCACATCGGCAGTGGGATCCGCCTCCGCATAGCCTCTTGCCTGAGCGTCCTTTAGCACGTCGTCGAACTCCGAGCCCTCAAAGGTCATTTTACTCAACATAAAATTGGTGGTTCCGTTTAAGATTCCTGTAATCTCCTCCACCTCATCCGCAGTCAGAGAAGAATTCAACGGCCGGATAATAGGTATCCCACCGCCCACGCTGGCTTCAAACAGGAAGTTGATCTCCTTCTCCTTGGCAATGGCCAACAGCTCGGAACCGTGCTTGGCCACCAGTGCCTTGTTGGAGGTAGCCACGCTTTTTCCTGCCAAGAGAGCTCCCTTTACAAAGGTGTAAGCCGGCTCCACGCCGCCCATAGCTTCCACAACCACCCGAATCTCCGGGTCATTTACAATTACAGCATAGTCGTGAACAATCTTTGGCTGTATGGGATCCCCTGGAAAATCCCGCAGATCCAGCACATATTTTACCTCTATCTCATCGCCTGCCCGCTTTGCGATACTCTCTTTGTTTGTCTTCAGTACTTCTACGACACCGGAACCGATGGTTCCGTATCCTAACAATGCAATCTTAATCATTTGACTACTCCCTCGCTAATATTTTTAAATAATGAATACCGGACTTCTGTTCCATATTCTCCACCATCAAAGACACATCTCCCGTGCTGGGGAGTACCTCCACGCTGATCGTCAGAGAAGCGATTCCATTGATAGGAATACTCTGATGAATGGTGAGAATGTTGGCCTGGTAATCCGCCACCGTCTTCAGCACCTCCGACAGCAGGCCCGGCTCGTCGTCCATCTGAAGCACCATGGTGATGGTCTTGCCCTTGGCATTGTCGTGGAAGGGAAAAATATCGTCCTTATATTTATAAAAAGAACTGCGGCTGATCCCAACCCGATCCGTGGCTTCCTGCACAGACACCACCCGCTCGGAATCCAAAAGCCTTTTTGCCTCCACCACCTTCAACAGTACCTCCGGCACGGCCTTTTTCTTTAATACATAGTATTTTGTCTTGTCTTCCATAGAACCTCCCTAAAATTTCCGGCTGCCGCCGCCGGATCTTCTGCCTCCTGCCCCCACGTGTGTGGTGGTGCGGCTGCCGCCGGATCTGCCACTGTGCTGGGAAGAATCATGCTTTGGAATATGCCTGTGGGTGACACTCTGATTGACAAAGACATCCCGCTTACTGGTCAGTTCCACCCGGCCATTCTCCCGAAAGGAATACTGGTAACCGCCCCACTTCAGGCGGTATCTTGCCTGTATGACACCAATGGTGATCCCGCCTCCCGACAGCGCCGCCAGAACAGCAATCAAAAACTCCGTCAGAGTAATCCTCTTTTTTTCACGATAGACACCCACCACCTTGCGGACGTCCTCATCGTAGATTTCCAGTCCTTCCGGGATCCCCCGCTGCAGCGACCGGTTCACGCCCTTGATCATCCGCTCAAAGGCTGCATAATAATCGCCGTCGCCAGCCCTGGACACAGCATCATCCAATATCTCATCCCGCCGTTCATCCGTGATATAGTAGAGCGCATCCCCAAAGGTGCGGATCGCCAGCTCCCGGTTATCCATATCGATGATACAGATGACGCCGTCATCGCTGACAGTATACTTATCAAAAAATGCGTCTCCGTAATCCTCAGCACTCATTCCCAGGGCATCGTCTATGGTGATGACCATAACGTCCCAACTGACGGACAGTTCAAGATCCTCCACCATATGCTTCAAGTCCTGCTTCTCTTCCGAAGAGAGAATCTGCGCGCCGTCACTGACCTGAATATTATTGCTCCCGCTCTCCGCCCGGATCACAATTCCCGCCAGCGACACCAGGATGCATACCGCTGCCAGAATCATGCAGATCTTTTTCATCTTCCTCATATCAGATATCCTCCAATCAGGAACAGGAGCAATAAGATCAGGGCAACCATACCACCGAACAGGAATACCTTCTTATAATCAATGGGCAGTTCTCCATATACCTTGCCAGTCTGTCCATTCATGGAATAATAGTAGAACTTCCCGTTCCGCCCGTTGTAGGTCAATGTCCAGACCGGCAGCAGCATGTAGGACCACTTCTCCGAGACCGTCCTCAGATTGTGACTGCTCACTGTCACCCCAGAATAACCGCTGATGGTGTCACGCAGCATCTGCCTTCCGTAATTCCTGACCTCCTGGTCAATCTCTCCGTCAAACATTTCCTGCTCCATATCACGTTTCTCCGCCTGAAATCCAGACAGATAGCCCATGTGGAACTCCTCCGCCTTATTCATGTCATAGGGGAATACTCCCTCTGCCAGCTGCTGGTTTGCTTTCTTTAACGCATTCCGGGACAGGTTGCGAAGCTCTATGGTTCCCTCCCGCTCCACCTGATAATACTTTGTCTCCGTGTATTCGGTCTCCCCGCTGCGCCATACCCGGATATTCGTTCCCTGGGCGTCCATGGTTCCCTCCATGGTACACTCGTAGATCCAGTAGGGAAAATAAACGCCGGACAACATCTCTATCTGCTGTCTGCGAAAAAAAGCTCTGGGAACAAATTTTTTCTTATGTACATAATCCAGAAATTTTGTCTCCGCCTGCTTGCGGTCAATCGCAAATGGAATCACCTTATCCGGCAGAAATTCGCCGGACAGTCTGCCGGACAACACCACCGGATTGTGACAGTAATAGCAGAAGGTCGCCGCTGTCGTGCTGTCGGTGACAACCTCAGCCCCGCAGCTTGGGCAAATGTAGATCATTCCTTCTTCCGCCCTCTGCTCACCGGCACGCTCTGCCGCTTCTTCGCCCAGATCCTCCGCAGTTTCCGTTTCCGCAAATGGTTCTGCATCAATTCCGTCACTCTGCTGTTCCGCTGCAGTATCCGGCTTCATTTTCTCCAGCTCTTTCCTGGAAAACATGCTGGTACAATATTCACATTTAAAATTTTGTGTGGCAGGATCAAAAATCAACTCACCGTCACAATTTGGGCATTTATAACTGATAACAGCCATGATATTCTCCTATTATGTCCGGGGTTTTCCACACTCGCTGCAGAATTTGCCTTTATTTACCGCTCCGCACGCGCAGGTCCACTCCGCTGCCGGCGCCGGCTTTCCGCATTCACTGCAGAACTTGCCGGTATTTACTGCCCCGCACGCACAAATCCACTCCGCCTTTTGATCCACAGGCTGCGGTTTTCCACACTCACTGCAGAACTTGCCGGTATTTACCGCTCCGCACACACAGCTCCATCCGCCCGGCCGCTCTCCGGTTCCCCGGGTTGCCCCGTCACCCTTTGCGCCCTGGCTGGCTATGGCAGCCATCTGCTGCTCCTGCATCATCTGCATCTGCTGCAGGTTTGTCTGGGAAGCTGCTCCCATCATACCGCCTGTTGCCTGCATGCCGACACCCAGCCCCATAAAGCCCGCCATGGTACCGTTGCTGTTGGAGCCTGCCGCCTCCATACCTCGAGCCACATGGCCCTGCATATAGCCTTCCCGCACGGTGGGATCCGAGAGCATCGCTCCCTCATTGCGCATATGAATCAGCTCCGTAGACTTCTCGTCGTAGGAGATTCCTGCAATTCCTACCGCCTGTATCTCCATGCCTCGCATCTGATTCCAGTCTGCGTCCAGGGCATCCGCCATATATCTGCCAAGCTCCCGCCCTTTGGAGGTCACAAAAGAGATCCGAGTACCGTCCGCCGACATCTGGTTGATCGCAGACTGCAGCGCCTCTAAGAATTCCGACAGATACTGTTCGTTGATATCGGTAATCTCCACATGCTCCCTGTTCCTTGGGACAGCCTCCGCATAAAATTTTAAAGGATCTGTTATCCTGACAGAATAGGTGCCGTGAGCCCGCAAAAACAACTCCGCATTGTAAAAGCTGTCAAAATAGTTGATGGGATTCCTTGTTCCGAATTTGATTCCTTTGATCTCCTGCAGGTTCACATAGTACACCTTCTGCACGGTAGGCGTCTGTCCGCCAAATTTGACACGATTCAGGGATTCCAGCAGAGTATCCTTGAACTGCCCGTTGAAGAAGGAAGGCAATGCGGAATTGTCCACTTTGTAGTAGCCCGGCTCCGCGGTATAATCTACGATCTTACCGCCGTCCACCAGCATCATAAACTGATTGTCGTACACATGGATCACAGAACCGTTAGACACGGTGTTATCCGTCCCCTTCACATTCTGTCCTTTGCGGATCTTCACACCGCCGGTAAAAACAGTGTGATCCCCCATGTTATCCGGTTCATAGACCTCCATCCACTGGTCGGCCAGCGCGCCGGACACAGCCCCTGTGATTGCTCTGATAATTCCCATATCTTTTTCCTCCTATACGCCGTCAAATTCATCCTGTTGTCCGTTGTTCTTCTGTCCCAGACTTACCCACCGCAGATATGCGTTGATAAAGGGATCCAGCTTGCCATCCATGACACTGTCCACATTGCCGGATTCCTCTCCGGTCCGGTGATCCTTAACCATGGTGTAGGGCTGCATCACATAAGAGCGAATCTGGTTGCCCCATCCGATCTCTGTCACCTCTCCGCGGATGTCAGCGGCCTTTCTTGCATTCTCCTCCTCCTTCAAGAGATACAGCTTGGCCTTCAGCATCTGCATAGCCTTATCCTTGTTCATATGCTGGGAGCGTTCATTCTGACACTGCACCACGATTCCCGTGGGAAGATGAGTGATTCGTATGGCCGACGAGGTCTTGTTGATATGCTGCCCGCCGGCGCCGCTGGAGCGGTAGGTGTCGATGCGAAGATCATCGTCGTTGATCTCGATGTCAAGATCCTTCTCAATATCCGGCATCACGTCACAGGACGCAAAGGAGGTCTGACGTTTTCCAGCTGCATTAAATGGCGATATCCGCACCAGACGGTGCACTCCCTTCTCCGATTTCAGATAGCCGTAGGCATTCTCGCCCCGCACTTCAAAGGTGATGGACTTGATCCCTGCCTCATCTCCGTCCAGAGAATCCAGTACCTCCACCGCAAAGCCCTTGTCCTCCGACCAGCGTCGGTACATACGGTACAGCATGGACGTCCAGTCGCAGGATTCCGTTCCGCCCGCCCCGGCATGGAGCGATACAATGGCGTTATCTCTGTCATACTCTCCGGACAACAATGTCTTGATTCGGATCCCCTCAAAGGTCTGCTGAAATTCGTCCAGGGCTTCCTGAATCTCCGGAATGAGACTTGCATCGTTCTCCTCATATCCCATCTCCAGCAGTGTCTCAATGTCTTCCCGCTGTCTCGTGAGGGAAGCGTAAGTCTCCACGTCATCCTTTAAGCTCTTTAATTGTTTCATTTTTTCCTGGGAGCGCTCCGGGTCATCCCAGAAATCGGGCGCTTCCATCTCTTTTTCTAATTCCTGAATCCTGTGCTCTTTGTTAGCCAGGTCAAAGTGAATCCCTCACTTCCATTAATGGTGTTGTATAGCTGTTCAATGTGAATTTGAACTGATCCAATTCAACCATAATGTCACCTCTTTCTTTTTTGAATTTTCCATAACAGTCCGGCGCATTTTGTTGGATATGACCGAACAGTTACTCTATTATATCTGTTTTCCCTATATTCGTCAAATCACTTACTTTGTATCAATCAATACAGCGTTTACCAGATAGCGGTTCTCACGCTCCCCGGAGACACAGGTAGACAGCACCAGCATCCGCTCCTCAGCAGTCACCCGCTCTCCCTCCCGGTACTGATTCCTGGAATCGCTGTTCCCATAGATGGCATCCAGATAATTCTGCCTGTCCTCCACCCTGGTAAAATCGTAGCGTGACAAAAGATGTTCGTCACTCTCCACCACCGCTGCGAAGACCTGATAGGTATAAATATGCTCCGGTGTATAGATATAGATCAGATCATGCTCCTTTAAATACCCGTCCTCCTCATAATTGTGAAGATCGTGAAACATGGTTCCGTTTCTCATATTGTGTCCATACAGAATGTTCATAAACCCGGAAAAATCTTTGGCGCTGCTGCGCTCTGAATAGATCACCCCCGGCCGCCCCTCAGAGTGATCCAGATTGTGCTCCAGATAATAGGCATCATCCACCACATGCTGCAGAACCGGATAATTAATCGCAGTCCCGGGAACCTCAATCCACGCGTAAATGTCCTCGTTGGACTCCCAAAGTGTTTCAAAATCAATGGGAATGACCACCGGTTCCTCCGAATCCACCGATGGTTCCTCCGGCTTCTTCGTCTCCTCGGTCTTCTTGTTGGCTTCCCTCAGCTTCTCATACTCCCGTTCCGCCTTGTACCGTTTGTAATAATAATCTCCCAGAATCACCACGCAGACCAGCATCACAATAACGCACACCGACATCAGAATGATCCACAGGATATCCATGTTCTTTTTCTTTCGGTTCTTTCCTGACTTTCGTCCCTTTCTCTCATTTTCCAGATATTCTTCCATGTTCTGTCTCCTTCTATCTGTCTGTAAATATCTTCCATGCCTCCAGCACCTGATTGCCTTGTAAGGATCGCCTTCCTCCTCAATCCCCTTCACCGCATTGCCATCATCGCGTCACATTCTCAAATATTACACATCCAGATGCTTCCGGATGGTGAGACGGCTTCCGAGAAATCCAATGCCAACACCCAGGATCAGCGCTACCGGAACAAGCGTGGCAAACACCTGATTTACCGCCAAAAACTTCATCATATTGCTGAGCCAGATAAATTTATTCGCCACGTAGACGATGAGACGACTGTACATAAAGTACAACAGAATCAGCGGAATGACAGATCCCACCAAACCGATAAGGATCCCCTCCACGATAAAAGGCGACCGCACAAAGTAATCCGTAGCTCCGATCAGCTTCATGATAGCAATCTCCTCCCGGCGCACCGTAATGCCGGTGGTCACCGTATTGCTGATGAGGAATACAGCCACACCCAGAAGTATCAGGATAATTCCAGCCGACACATAGCCGATCAGACGGTTGAAGTCCGTCAGGGTTCTGGCCGCAACGTCCGAGCTGTGTACCTCCCGCACTCCATCAATGGATTGAACAAAGGTCACCAGGTTGCTCTGCAGGGATATATCACTCATAAAGATCTCATAGTGGGAGGACTTCGCCAGTGGGTTATCAAGCTCAAACCCCTCTATCAAGCTCTCCGCGCCCTGGAAGTAATCCTGCGAAAACTTGTTCCACGCTTCATCCGCAGACACGTACCGCATGTCCGAGACCTCGTCCCGCTTCTCGATCCTGTCTCCGATCTCCTTGATCTGAGCCTCCGTGGCATCATCCTCAAAGAATACTGTCACCGCCACGCCGGATTCCACGTCCTTCACAATGCTCTGAAAATTCATCACAATGGCGTAAAACAATCCAAACAGAAAGATACAGGCCGACATGGTGGCGATGGACGCCAGAGAAAATATCTTATTTCTCCATATATTTTTCATTCCCTGTTTCAGGGTATACGCAAATGAACTAAGCCTCATCCTCATCACCCATCCGCTGGTCGCTGACCACAACGCCTTTCTTCATGGTAATCACACGTTTCTTCATCGCCTTTACAATCTCCAGGTTGTGGGTCACCACCAGCACTGTGGTTCCCCTCTGGTTAATCTCCTCCAAAAGCTTCATGATCTCCCACGCGTTGTTGTTATCCAGATTGCCAGTAGGCTCATCGGCCAGAAGAATCTTCGGCTCGTTCACCAGCGCTCTGGCAATGGCCACTCTCTGCTGCTCTCCGCCGGACAACTGCCTTGGATACGATTTATATTTGGCAGCCAGGCCTACCATGGAGAGCATCATGGGCACACGCCGCTTAATCTTGGCAGTGGGCGCCCCGATCACACGCTGGGCAAAGGCGATATTCTCATAGACGTCCCTGTCCTTCAGCAGGCGGAAGTCCTGAAATACCACGCCGATACTCCTGCGGAACCTTGGAATCTGATTCCGTTTGATCTCAGACAATTTCTTCCTGTTGATGGTAATCTCGCCCTCCGTGGGCTCCAATTCCTTCAGCAGAAGCTTGATCAGCGTGGACTTGCCGGATCCTGAATCCCCCACCACAAAAACAAACTCTCCCTCCTCGATATGCAGACTGACGTCATTCAAGGCCGGAATTCCGGCCTTATACGCCTTGCTGACATTTTCCAGTACGATCATGTAAGCCTCCTAACACTCCTTAGTAATCCAGGGATTCCATATACTTCATATATTTTACCACCATCAGAGCTATTTTAAACGTGATTGCGTCCTCAAATACCCGAAGATCCAATCCAGTGCTCTTCTGCAGCTTATCCAGACGATACACCAGGGTATTCCGGTGTATGTAGAGCTGTCTGGAGGTCTCGGACACGTTCAGGCTGTTCTCGAAAAATTTATTGATGGTGGTCAGCGTCTCCTCGTCAAAATCATCCGGTGATTTTCCGTCAAAAATCTCCTTGATAAACATCTTGCACAGAGGAATTGGCAGCTGATAGATCAGACGACCGATTCCCAGCGTGGAGTAAGCGTTGATATCCCGCTCCTCGAAGAAGATCTTCCCTACATCCAGCGCCATCTTAGCTTCCTTGTAGGAACGCGACACCTCCTTGATCTCGTTCACAATGGTTCCGTACGCAATGCGCACCTCATGCTCCTCATGGTCACGGAAAGCGCTTAATATCACCTCCGCCGTCTTATAGAGGTCGTCATAGCTCTCGCCTGCAGCCACCTCCCTCACCACGATAATATTCTTCTCATCCACAGCAGTGATGAAGTCCCTGGTCTTTCCTCCGAACAGAGCTCTCACCCGCTCCAGCTCATTGCCGTCCTTCTCCCGATTGGTCTCAACCACGAATACCACCCGGCGAACTTCCGTATCGATGTGCAGCTTCTTGGCGCGATTGTAGATATCTACCAGGAGCAGATTGTCCAGCAGCAGGTTCTTGATAAAGTTGTCCTTGTCAAAGCGCTCCTTGTAGGCCACCAGAAGATTCTGGATCCGGAAGGCTGCGATCTTCCCCACCATGTACACATCCTCGCTGTCCCCTTTGGCCAGGAGAATGTACTCCAGCTGGTGTTCGTCGAACACCTTAAAGAACTGGCACCCCTGTACCACCTGGCTGTCCGCCGGTGAATCCACAAAAGCCAGGGCAGGACTCACATAGCCGTCCGTATCTGGAAATGTAGATGCCAACACCTTTCCCTCCGTGTCAATGATGCCCAGATCCATTCTGGCGATGCCCTTAAGTCCGTCAATTGTGTTTTGAAGTATCTGATTTGAAATCATTTGCTCCACTCCTTTTCTTATCTTTTTCAAG
>CABQGZ010000049.1 GCA_902463835.1 uncultured Lachnospiraceae bacterium | reverse complement strand
CGGGATGCTGGCAGTGGCGGTGACTGTGACAGGCATTTTTGGCAGTGGCATGCACACAAAGGCAGAGGAGGCAAAAGTGCCGGAGACGGAGATGGAGCATATGTTCGGGGAGGAAGGAGCCGCCTATGCCACAGATCTTGTGTATGTTTCCGACTTGAACCGGTATGTTACCGGCGGCAAGGGCTTCTACACATCCCGGGATGGCAAAACCTGGATTGCGAGCGCGACGGGAGTCGGCATGGAGGCACTGCAGGAGGAAACCTACGGCTTTGCGTATGGCGGCGGGAATGGCGAGGAGCATTTTCTGGTGCTCCCGGATACTACCAGTAGGAATCATGTATATCTTGTGGACAAATCTATGACATCCATGGAGACGGTGCATACATACACGCCGGACGGCAAGGATCTCCGGCTGAAGGGCGTGGTGGAATGGGACAACTTCAGTGGTGTCTTCTTTTGCGGCGCAGTGCTGGCGGATGGCACTGCGGCCGGGCTATATTATTCGGATGCCGCTTGTACATGGAATGAAGCGGCGGGCGAACGCCGGATGGTATGGCGCAAGGCGGATACTGGGGAGAGTGCCCTGATCGCGGAGGGGACAGTCTATCCCACGGATGTGATGACAACGGTGATCTCCAGCATCACCTCAGATGGGCAGGGACATCTGGCAGCTTTCGGCGTCTGGGCGGATAAGCTGAAGGGCGGCGATGTCTATGGGTCTCTGAAGAATGCCAAGGGCGGCCTTTCCTGTCAGACCGCATTGCTGGTCAACGCAGGGGCGGAAGATGGATCAGTTTTGGCGCAGCTCTGTGATTTCAGCAGGTACAGCAAAAGCTCCGGTCTGTCTACGGTGGTCATTGATCAAAAATCAAATGTTATTATGCAGGACACATCATCTTATAAACTGCAGGTATTCTATAGCGGAACCTTTGACAGCCTGTGGGCCCTGGGCAATGGCGGCCAGGCTGGAGGTCAGGTCATGAAGGCGATCAAATATGCGGTCAATCCCAATGCAGGTGCGCAGTCGAATTGTATCCATACGAATAATATGACAAACGCCCTTGCAAGGATCGTGTGCCTGGAGGATAAGGTGCTGCTCCTTCCCCGCAGCGGACAAGGGGTAGGAGGAAACAACTACATTTCGGATATTTTTGTAGTGACCTATCAGCCGGACGGAACCCTTAAAAATCGATTTCTGCCGTTGATCAACGATCCGGAGACGGCGAAGGCCATTCTGGGCGATTATGTGAATGATCACGACAACCGGTACATTGCAGGGGCGGCTGCCGGGGAGAATGGGCGGGTGGTTCTGATTACCGGAAGGCATGAAAAGAAGATCGCCGAAAAGCAGGATTACGTCACGACCATTGCGGTTCTTGAGACAGCGGATACGGTGACAGACAGTACGTTGTCAGATATAGCCGCCGCGCTCGTGAACCGGTCAGAGAAGGTGACCTGTATCACAAACCCGGTGATCTCTCAGGACGAGGAACCGGAAGATCCCGATGAAGAAGAGGAGATTCCCGGAGTTGCGGTGGATAAGCTGAATGTCACCGGAAAGAGCACAAGGGCATATGAAAAATGGCTGGAGACGTATCAGTCGGATACGCTTGTGAAGGCTATTCTGGACGGAAATATTGCATTTGTAGCGGACTGTGCCCGCGTCTGGGTCAGGGATGGGGTCAGAACGTATGATGGCGCGAAAAAGGCACTTTATCTGGAGGACGAGCAGATCTTTCTGCTTCCGGTGGCTGTGGTCAATGAGGTGTTTGGATTAGAGGCGGCTGGGACGGACGGCATGATCTCGTCCGCAGAGGTGCAGGAGCTTACCGGAAAAGAGGTATTTATTGATCCGCGGGGATTTTTACTGTTCTCGGAGGACAAGGTAGTGGAGGATCAGGTTCCGGAGCTGGCGGGCTGGAATGCCTATCGGGATTATTATACGGTGGCGGACGCTATGGGCTATATCGCATGGGAGGATCGGGGCATCTCGGCGGAGGATCGGGCAGCATATCTTAAAAAGTGGCGGGAGGCGCTGTCTGTCCCGGCGGACGCGGACCGGGAAGCGAACAGTGCATATATCAGCAGTGCCATCAGCTCCGCACAGGCAGAGCTTGCCAGGTTTTTGTATACCCGGGAAGAGGGAGAATGTATTGTCACCGGGATTTCCGGCATAGATCTGGATAAAACGCTGATCGACACGGATCTGAAGGAATATAAAACACGGCTGTGGAACGCCTACAAGAGCCTTCAGATTATGGGAATCGGCTATAACTGCATGGAGGATAAGACGTCGGAGGAAGCAGTGGAAATGAAAAATGTCATCCTTGCGGGTCTTGCGTATCTGTTGGATTTCTATGAGGAGGGCTGGGATCTCAAGGAGGACGGCAACACGAATTGGACGCTGACGCAGTTCTCGCTGCCCATCACTGTCTCCAACATACTGTGTCTGGTCTATGATGAACTGAGCGCCACGGAGGAAGGGCAGAAGCTGATAGCGAAAACCTGTAATCAGATCTTTGATAAAGCGCCCATTCCAAATCTCAGATCGGGCGGCACCCAGAAGAATTCGGAGACATACACCAACCGCCTGTGGCGCTGCTACAGCTATTTTCATGCGGCCATGATCGCGGGCGATGAGTACCGCATGAACTACGCGCTGAAATATTCCACGGCTGCCTACCTGTATGCGCCGGGAAATACTGGCTTTGAAGGCCTGACATTTAACCGGGACGGTTTCTATGAGGACGGTTCCATGATTTTCCATTCCAGCATTCCATACAGCATGGGATATGGGATCAGTTACAGCGTTCTTATCTATGAGCTGATGGAGCTGACAAAGGATACGGTGTTCGACATCCGCTATCTGTATGGATTTGACAATGTGTATGATTTCTGTTTGAACAATATGCTTCCGTTCCTCAGCAATGGCATGATGTATAAAATGTCGGTGGGCAGAGGCAACGTGCTGGCGGACACAGCCATTCTTAGGAATGTGGCGTACATCGCCAACAACGCTCTGGATGTCTCGAAAAAAGAAGCGCTAACGTTAAAAATCAAGGAAATCCTGGATGGAAGGACATTTACGGCGGGCTCCATGCAATATCTGATCAACAGCGCAAGGCTGAACGATATGTGCAAAGAGTTTCAGGCATATGCGGATACGGTGCAGCCGGGCGCGGGCGGAATGGCCGGGAGTGCTGTCTACTATAACCAGGATCAGGTGATCCATAAGAGGGACAATTTTACGGCGGCGCTCTCCATGTCCTCCAACCGGATCTCCAAGTACGAGAGCTATCGCACCTCCAATCCAACCGGATGGTACCTGGGCGATGGGATGCTGTATGTATATATGGATGGAAAGCAGTATACAGATTCTTATTTTGAATACGCGAATCCCTACTATATGCCCGGTACTACCGTGGATTCTACTTTGCGAAAGCCCATTCATACGGAGACGGAGGCGGATTGGGGGCTGCCGGAAAATACATGGGCCGGCGGCGCTACGGACGGTGTGAACACGGCGGCAGGGTATCAGCTTGGCAACCAGTATGTGTCCGGGCTGAAAGGGAAGAAGTCGTATTTCCTGTTGGGAGACAGGCTCGTCTGTCTCGGCTCCGGCATTACCGGCGGCGAGGGCAATGTGTATACCGTTCTTGAAAACAGAGGCGTTTTTAAGGAGAATCCGGCTATAGAGCGTGACCTGACATTGGAGGTGAAGGAATTTACCGTAAGTGAGGAAAGCAGCAAGGCGACCATTCACCGGATCATGGATGGGGATCTGGGCATAAATTGTTCTCTGAAATATCTGGGGGACGAGATTGTGTTTGATTTCGGTGAAAAGGTGTCTGTCGGCTTTGTGGAAATGGCGTTTGCTTATGGGAATACACGCTATGAAAAAGCGGCTATCCAGGTGTCGGATGATGGCGATACATGGACGGACGTGCAGGATTTTTCCTCCGATGGCAGCAGCACAGGAATGGTTCTCTATGATATGGGCTGTTCCGGGAGATATTTTAAGATTATCAACAAAGGCTATTACTATATCAAGACCGGATCAAACGGCAATAGATTTGCACTTTCAGAGATTGTATTTTATAAGGGCGGCTATACGAGGGAGCAGATTGAAGCGTCGAAGACAGCTGCTGCGGGTTATGATGAGCTGATGGTGGACGGAGCAGTTCTGGAGTCAAACTTTAATACGGACAATCAGGTGAGCGGCGCAGATTGGCTGTGGCTGGAGGATCAGGAGGGCTTTGTGCTGCTGGAAGATGCGAACCTGAATATCGTGCGTGAATATCAGGCAGGCGCTCCCGTCTATCTGCGGATGTCCATTGAGCATGGAGAAGATCCGAAGAATGCCAGTTACGCATATGTACAGCTGCCAAAGGCAACGCTGGAGGAGACCGCAGCGCTTTCAGAGAGCGGGGAGATAACGGTTCTTGAAAACAGCGCCAGAGCGCACATTGTCTCGGATGCCGGCACAGGTCTGGTCGCTGCGAATCTCTTCGAGGCAGAAGTCACGGTGGAGGGGATCACCTTCCATACGCCATGCTCCGTCATCATCGATAAGAAGGCTGGAAAAATGTATGTTGCGGAGCCTTCCTGGGAGAACGACAGCGTATGCTTTACGTTCCCGGAGACGATGACCGGGGTAAGGGGCAGCTTTGTCACGGTGGAAGACAGGGAAGCTGTTCTGGATACCACGGTTCGCAGAGGTTCTACCCATGAGATCCTGTTTTCTCTGAAGACGGAGGAGGGCGAAGAGCCGGTTGATCCGGAGATTCCGGTTGATCCGGACGTCTCACCTGATCCGGTGACACCGGGAAAAACGCCAGGACAGGAACAGGCGGAGGCTAAGGCGCCGCAGACAGGCGACGGCCTGGGCGTGGAGCCCTGGCTGGCCCTTTCCGGCATTTCTCTGCTGGGGCTGGCAGTCATTTGGCAGGGAAGAAAGCGCCTGCAAAGACGGAGCGTGTGAAAGGAGATTATTCATGTATGTAATTGCAAAACAACCAGAAGACAGGTATGCCAGCTATTTTGATTACGCAGTACAGCTCTATGACGAAGCGTCCAGCCTGTGGGCGGAATGCATATATACGCCTTCTGGCCGGGTGGCGGAGAGAATCACAGTGCGCTTTGAGAAGGAGGGGAAGGCATATGCCTTCTCCGACTTTGGTCAAGTACATACCGAATATGAACGTCTGTGGAATACGGCGGATTGTCGGTTGAGAATTATGCTGACCCAGGGGCCGGAGGAGCTTAAGGAGGCCAGTGTCTGCTTTCTCGTTTCCGGAGCCGGGATACGTATTGATACGGATACAAAGGGTTCCGGGTATACGGCTGTTATCACCGGGGAGCTTCTGCTGGGAGCGGGGGAGAATGCTTCGGCGGTCTGTCTGGATCGACTCGGCAGAGAACTGCGCAGTGCCTGTGGTCCGGCGACCTCCCGCATTGACAATGCGCTTTTTGACCGGGAGGCGGATCGGGCGCTGCGGCTCGGAGACGGGGAATTCCGCATCCGGTACGATTTCAATCGGGGATGTTATTGCTTCCGAGCCAGACAGAAAATATGTCTCTGGGTAGAGGAGAATGTATTTGTGTCGCGCTTTCATGTGAAATACAAGGGAATCAATAAGAAAAATACATTTCCGACGCCGCCCGCCGGATGGATGACCTGGTATGCCGTGGGCTTTGAAGCATGTGAGGAGGCGGTGCTTGCCAACGCCGCAAAGCAGCGGGAGCTTTTGGGGGATTATGGGGCGAATACGGTCTGGGTTGATTGGGAATGGTATCATTCCGGCTTTGATGTGGAGGAGGGAGATCCAGGGATTCACTATTTCAGTCCGGATCCTGTCCGCTATCCCAATGGAATGAAAGCCGTGTCCGAAGGGATACGGGCGCAGGGATTTACGCCGGCACTCTGGGTGGGAACGACCACAGAGCAGGTGATGACGGATGAGATGGAGAAACAGGAGCATTTCGTCTATGCGGATCGGGTGGCCTGGTGCGGAAGATATTTTTTTGACCTGACAAACGAATCGTATCTTTTGGACTTTGTCCCCAGAGCCTTCGCGCAGGTGAAGGAATGGGGATATGAAGCCTTGAAATGGGATTGTCTGCCCATTTCTCTGGAGTATGCGGATCGGTTCCATGGACAGCTGACAGATGCGGGACAGATCTCAGAGCAGGCGCTGCGCCGGGTGGTGCAGATTGCCAGGGATACGCTGGGAGATGGGTTCTATATGCTGTCCTGCGCCGGAGAGTGGGATCGCGCGGTGCTGTTTGCCGGGGATATCTTCGACGGTGCACGCATTGGAGGGGATATTTTCTCCTGGGAGGAGTTTATCCGGAATTTTCTGGAACGCATCATGCGCTTCTATTCCTTCCATAACAATGTGTTTTACTGTGACCCGGATAATCTGGTGATCCGTCCGGAATACAATAATCTGGAACAGGCCGTTACCCGAGCATCGTTTCTTGCGCTGCTGGGGCTGCCCCTCACCCTGGGGGATGATCTGCGCCAGCTTCCCGCGGAACGGTTGGAACTGATTCGCCGCGCGCTGCCGCCCCTGGATATAAGGCCTATGGATATCCGAACCGACGCGGCAGTGGGAGAATCTGTCATTGTCAACCTGGCTGTCGCCAAACCCTTTGAGGAATGGAATGTGGTGCAGGTGACCAATCTTCGAACGGAAGAACAGACGGTTACCGTGGACTTTGAGCGAGAGCTGTATCTGGAGGATGGCGAATACCTGGTCTATGAATACTGGAAGAAGGAATTTTTAGGAAAAGCAGACAACAGCGTCACGGTAAAGCTGCCGCCCTATGGCAGCGCGGTGCTGTCCATTCGGAAGTATACCGGGAAACGGCAGGTGCTTTCCACCTCCCGGCACATCACCCAGGGCGGCTTTGATCTGTTGAATGTGTGGCTGGATGAAGCGGGAAGGATTCATGGACGCTCTCTGGTGGTGGCGGGGGAGCCCTATGTGGTCACAGTCTATGAACCGGATACCGGAGAACCGACGGAATATGCTATCTGTCCGGAACGTACCGGGGAGGCAGAGTGGTGTTTTTAAAAAACATACAAGGAGAAAATATGCAAATTTTTGTAAAGCCTTTGAAGAAGGGCGTTGTGAGGATCAGCAGCTGCGAGGCTATGCCGGAGCATTATCTGGAACGTTATGGCATTGTTACAGTTCCGTCGGCAGAAGCGGATATGGATGTAGCGGTGAAGACATATAGAACGGAAAGCAGGCAGACGGCGGAAGCGGATGTACAACAGGAGGAATGTGTGGTGCGGCTGCCGGACGGAAGGAGCCTGGCTTTTACGGTGCGTCCGGCAGCGGACGATGACTTCTGGCGGGACGAGGAAGCATATCTGTTGGAGAAATTTCAGGAATATGTTCCCTCCCGGCGGAATGTGGAAGGACGGCCGGAGACCCAGGACAGCCAGCGGAAGACGTCGGTGGACAGAGCGGGTTCCCCCAAACGGTTCGGAATCAGCTTTCGTATCGGAGCGGATGAAAAATTTTACGGTCTGGGAGAAGGAGGAGCTGGAGGACTCCAGCGCCGAGGCGGCTCCTATCAGAACTGGCCGGTGTACCAGTATAATGAGATCGTGATCCCGCTGGTGTACTCCAATCGTAACTGGGGATTGCTTTTTCTGGCGGAGGACAGACATTTTGTGGACATCGACGACCATGGAAAGGGAAGGCTGACAGCGCTGGGCAATCAGGATGCGCTGGACGTACTCCTGCTGTATGGAGAGAGTATGAAGGAGATACTTGGGCTGTACACGGACATTTCCGGCAGGAGTATGCTGCTGCCCAAGTGGGGATATGGCCTGACCTATACAGCGCCCGTCTTTCAGGATCAGTTTGGAATCTTAAACGATATGATGAAATACCGGGAAAAGCATATTCCGTGCGACAATGTGAGCCTGGAGCCGGGGTGGATGAGTAAGTATTTTGATTATTCCTTCGAAAAAAATTGGGATCTCACCCGTTTTCACATAGATGTCTGGATGCGGAAGCGGGAGTATCCGTCTCAATTTCTTTCTGTTATGCGGCGGTTTGGCTTCCATGTGGGTCTGTGGAACTGTGTCTATTACGATCTGTGCGATCAGGAGGAACGGCTGGTGACCGGACATGGCAGTCTGCCATCCTGGTATGAGCATATGGAGAAATTCGTGAATGCCGGGGTGGATGGATTTAAGATGGATCCTTCCGATATGCTGATACGGATGGATCCCGAAAAGCAGTATACCAATGGAGCCAGTGAACCTGCCATGCACAATATATCACAGGTGCTGGTGACAAAGCAGATGTATCAGGGCTTCGCCCGGCAGACCGGACGACGGCCATATCTGCACTATTGCGGCGGGTATACCGGGCAACAGCGCTGGGGCGGAGCCACCACCGGCGATAACGGCGGAAAAGAGGGCAGTATGAGGTGGATCCTGAATCTGGCCATGTCAGGTTTTATGAACGCTGCGCCGGACATGGATATCTACAGCCCTGAGACTATCCACTTCGGCATGCTGGCTCCCTGGGCTCAGCACAACGCCTGGGAGGGCTGCCGTCAGCCCTGGTATGCGGGAGAAGAAAATGAGCGGATCTATATATATTACGCCAGACTTCGATACCGCTTGATCCCTTATCTGTATTCCGCAGCCATTGAGTGCCATGAGACGGGGGTTCCCATGATCCGGCCCATGCCCCTGGAGTATCAGGCGGATCCGCATTGCCTGGAGCTTGACCATCAGTACATGCTGGGAGACTCCATTCTATTGACCGCGTTTACGGATAAGGTGTATCTTCCCAGAGGGCAGTGGATCGATTATTGGAGGGGGGACGTCTATTGCAGCAGCGGTGAAGCGTTTGATTATAAACCGCCGAAGGAGCGGGGCGGAGCCTTCTTTATACGGGAGGGCGCCATCATTCCCGGATGGCGGGAGCGGGATTACGTGACCCAGTATGGAGAGGAGGAGATGGAACTGCATGTGTATCCCAAAGCGTCTGGTTCCAGCAGCTATCTGTTCCGGGAGGATGACGGAGAATCCCTGGACTATGAACAGAATATTTTTTGTTGTACCAGGATCACATGTACCGGAACAGAGGATAAGGTGCGGATCCATATCGGAAAAAGGCTGGGAGAATACCGAAATAAGCCAAAGAAGCGGATCTGGATTGTCAAAGTAATGGGAGACGCCAGAGACGTGGAGGTTGTCTGTGAAGAAAAGGAGGCAGAGGTAAGAATATGTTAGCGAAACAGATCGTATTTACACAGAAGGACAGGGCAGAGCTGCTGAATGTGGAAGCAGCGGAGCCGGGGCCGGACGAGGTACTGGTCAGAACCTGCTACAGCGCGGTCAGCTGCGGAACCGAGCGGGCGAACATCACCGGGAACGCCAACATCAGTGTGGCGGAGGGACCGAATGTGAGCTTTCCAAGATATGCGGGCTACAGCAGCAGCGGTATTGTGTTAAAAACCGGGGAAGCGGTATCGGAGGTGAAGGTCGGGGACCGGGTAGTGGTAAGCTGGGGGAGCCATAAATCCTGCAACGTTGTGAATGAGGCCAATGTGACCAGAATTGAGAGTGATCGGATCTCCATGGCGGAGGCGTCGCTTCTGCATATCGGAAGCTTTTCCATGGCAGCAATCCGAAAGACCCGCCTGGAGACAGGGGAATCCGCCCTGGTGATGGGGCTTGGGATTCTGGGACTTCTGGCTGTACAGCTTGCCAGAGCGGCAGGGGCTGTCCCGGTAATCGCCGCTGATCCGGTGAAGGAACGGCGTGGGATGGCCCTGACGCTGGGGGCAGATTATGCCTTTGATCCATTGGAAGCGGACTTTGCGGAGCAGGTAAAGTCTGTGACCGGGGGTGGTGTGAACAGCGCCATCGAGGTGACTGGCCGGGGGGAAGGGCTCAATCAGGCGCTGGACTGTATGGCCAGGTATGGCCGGGTGGCACTGTTGGGCTGTACCAGGGCGTCTGATTTTACGGTGGATTACTACCGCAAGGTACATGGGCCGGGAATCTCACTGATCGGGGCGCATACGCTGGCCAGGCCTTCCGTGGAGTCGTCCGCCGGGTGGTTTACCCAGCGGGATGATATTCGGGCCATCATGAGACTGTGCCAGTATGGTCGCATTGATCTTACAAAGATGATATGTGAGGTTCATTCCCCGGAAACGTGCAGTGAGGTGTATGACCGGTTAGTACAGGAACGGAATTTTCCGCCGGTGGCTCTGTTCCGATGGGAGGAAGAGGCATGAGAAGGGTGCGGATCGCGCAGATTGGCGTGGGTCACGATCATGCGTCTCTGGTTTTTGACAGTCTGCGGCGGCAGGAGGAGCTGTTCGAGATAAAGGGCTTCTGCAGGTTGGATGGCGAGGAGGATATGTGGGAACTGAAGCGGGACAGCTACGCCGGCTTCCGGGAGCTTTCCCCGGAGGAAATTTTAAGTGACAGCGCGCTGGACGCGGTTGTTGTGGAGACCCAGGAGCGTCAGTTGACCAGGTATGCGCGGATGGCTGTTGAACGTGGGCTGCATGTTCATATGGATAAGCCGGGAGGCCTGGATGAGCAGGACTTTGAGCAGCTTGTTGACAGCGCCAGGAGAGCCGGGAGAATCCTTCACCTGGGCTATATGTATCGGTATAATCCGGCTGTGATCCAGGCGGTAGAAGCGGTGGAGCGCGGGACGCTGGGTGAAATCTACAGCGTGGAGGCTCACATGGACTGCCTGCATAGTCCGGGAAAGCGGCAGTGGCTGGAGCGTTTTCCCGGCGGGATGATGTTCTTTTTGGGGTGTCATCTGATCGATCTTGTGGTGCGCATCCAGGGGGCGCCGGAGGAGATCATTCCGCTGAATGCCTGCACCGGGCTCTCCGGTGTGACCAGCACAGATTATGGGATGGCGGCGTTCCGGTACAAAAACGGCGTGTCCTTCGTCAAGGCCTGCGCGGCGGAGCCGGGAGGCTTCCTGCGCAGACAGCTGGTGATCTGCGGGGAGAAGGGGACTTGGGAGATTAATCCGCTGGAGCAGTATATTACCCCGGCAGAGGATGACCGCGATATGATTGCGGGGATCCGTACGACCAGCCGGAAGGACGCCGAAAGGCAGGGCTGGAACTATCGTGGGGATTACTGTGAGACGGAGCCGGTCAACCGCTATGATCCCATGATGGCAGCCTTCGCCGCTATGGCGCGGGGAGAAAAGAAGAACCCTTACAGCTATGAATATGAGGTACAGCTTCACAAAATCCTTTTGGAAGCATGTGGAGAGACAAAGAGGAATTTTTGAAAGGAAAGGAGCGACTGAGAAATGAAAGCGATTCTGGTAGAGGAAAACAGAAGTTTACATTGGAACGAGGTGCCGGATCCTGTGCTGGGGCCGGAGGATGTACTTGTGAAGATCGAGGCGGCGGCTTTGAACCGGGCGGATCTGATGCAGCGGGAGGGAGATTATCCGCCGCCGGCGGGCTGCCCGGAGTGGATGGGACTGGAGGTGGCTGGTACGGTGGTCGAAGTGAGCTCTGGCGTGGCGGAGAAATCCAATTGGAAGGTGGGCGATAAGGTATGCGCCCTTCTGGGAGGCGGCGGCTATGCTGAGTATGTAAACGTAAAGTACGATATGCTGATGCCAGTGCCGAAAAACTGCTCCATGGTGGAGGCGGCGGCTATGCCGGAAGCCTTTGCTACGGCCTATTTGAACCTGTTCCTGGAGGGACAGATCCGGGAGGGCGATACGCTGCTGATGCATGCGGGTGCCAGCGGACTGGCCAGCGTCATCATTCCCATGGCGAAGGCCTTTGGCGTCCGGGTGATCACTACGGTGCTCTCCGATGAGATTGCCGAGTCCATTCGCCATCTTCATGCGGATATCGTTGTAAATACGAAGAAAGAGGACATAGCGGAAGTATTGAAGGAGCAGCTGGCCCAGGGGCATCCGGTGGATGTGGCCATCGACTGCCTGGGCGGTCGGGACATGGGAAGATGTCTGCCGTATTTAAGGCATGGAGCCCGTTGGATTGTGATCGCGGCATTGGCCGGACAATTTACGGAGATCGATCTGAAGAATATCTATGTTCGTAATGTGCGCATTATTGGCAGTACCCTGCGATCCCGGACGCCGGAGAAGAAGGCGGAGATTCTGGCGGCTCTGGTGCGGGATGTATGGCCCAAGGTGGAAGACGGACTGGTGAAGCCCACCGTCTATCAGGTGCTTCCCATCACGGAGGCAGAGGCAGCGCAGGAAATCCTGTACCAGGGAAAAAATGTGGGCAAGGTGGTGCTGACAGTCTGCAAAGAGGGAGCGTGATCGATGAATGAGGGAAACATTTACGGATGAAATAATTGTGGAAAACCAGCAGGAACAGTCGGAAATTAGGATCCATGCGGATTTTACCGGAGGAAATATCGCGGTAAGAAAGCAGGAGGAAGCAGTAGTCTGGCTGGAAAACGAACTGCGGGATACCACCTGCGATTGGTTTTACTGGGCGTTCTGTGTGGAGAACGCCCAGGGGCGAAGGCTGACTTTCCGGTTTGGAAAGGATCGCCTTGGTTACTTTGGCCCGGCGGTGAGCCATAATCTCGTGGAATGGCAC
>CABQGZ010000048.1 GCA_902463835.1 uncultured Lachnospiraceae bacterium | reverse complement strand
GAAAAACCAATGGCGAGCAGGTAAATCAGTTTCATCTGCGGAACAGGGACTCCTACATTTTCCAGAAGATACCGGCGGGAAAAAATGCCGTCTCCTGGAATGGAGAGTTCGGCTTTGACGTGACGCTTTTCGAGGAAAGGAGTGAACCAGGATGGGCAAAATGGACTTGATCTATACAGATGAGACAGGCCGGGATATCGGTGTACTGCTGGATTGTGAGTTCGATCTGGCCTATGGCGCCGATGAAAATAATTTTACGTGCACCGTGGCATTGGAGGATCATTGCTGCAGCTACGGATATTTTCTTCATATGGAAGGAACGGAGTACGGCGGTGTCATCGATGCCTTGAAAGTTGACACTGCCGCAGGAAACGTAACCTACAGCGGCCGTACCTGGCACGGGATTCTGGAGGGAAAGATACTGTGCCCGGATGCAGGGCAGGATTATCTGGTGCTGAACGGAGAGGCCAACGGGGTACTGGGACAGCTGATTGCCCGGCTGGGGCTGTCAGAACAATTTGAAGCGTCGAAAATTCATTCCGGTACCCAGATTGTAAACTATAAGATGGGGCGCTATATTGGCGCCTACACAGGGATCAAAAAGATGTTGGCAGCGGCTGGCGCCAAGCTGATCCTGCGTTACGAGAAACAGCGGGTAAATATTTCAGCGGTGCCGCTGACGGACTACAGCCAGGATGAGGAGTGGGATTCCAGTCAGCTTGATTTTGTCATTGAAAAAAAGAGACGACCGGTGAATCACATCATTTGTCTTGGAAAAGGCGAGCTTTCGGATCGCCAGGTCATACATCTTTACGGAGATGCAGAGGGGAACCCCACAGCTACCCAGACTTTTTTCGGTGTGGATGAAGTGACGGAGGTTCTCGACGCAGCAAATGCGGAATCCGCGGATGAACTTCTGGAGAGCGGAAAAGAACGCCTTATAGAAGGGTACACAGGGGCGGATTCCCTGGAAGTGAATTTTCAAAATGAGGAAAGCTACGATATCGGTGATATTGTGGGAGCCAGAGAAGAAATCACAGGCACCTATGTGTCGCGGGAAATTGTAAAGAAAATTGTAACTATCAACAAAAATGGAATAAATATTGAATGTCAGGTAGGTGAATGATATGGGAATACATTTAGTGACCGGCTATGCCGGAAAGGAACACATTACAGCAGCGGATCAGGGAGCATATCAGGCAGGGGTAGTTGGCCCTGGAAAATATGTCCTGCAGTCCGGAAGCATGTTCGAGGCTGAGGTGGTCAGCAATAATTTGGTTAAGATTAAGGATGGCGATCTGTTGAATCAGGGAAGGCACATCCATATAGCGGCAAATGATTACGAGGAGTGCATCATTGAGAATGGAACACAGGCGATGAAGCGGAACGATCTGATTGTCGTCCGGTACACAAAGAATCCGGAAACATCTGTCGAATCAGCGCAGATACTGGTGATAAAAGGTACACCAGGTGCTACAGCCGTTGATCCCGGATATGTTACCGGAGATATCCTAAATGGAGCGGTGACAGATGACTTTTTGCTCTACCGGGTAAAATTGAATGGATTGAACATTACGGAAGTGGAGACGTTGTTTGCGACGATTGTTCCGTATAAGAAATTGGTGGAGAAGGTTGGTGAATTAAACACGGATTTGGATGCTTTGAATACCACTCGCCAACCTGCTCCTGTTGATGCCAGGTGCAATGTTTACATCAATTATATTCAAATAGGAAAATTAGTTATTGTCACTGGATATACTGCTCAACTTAAAACATATGACGGTGGCCAAGTAAGTGGATTCCCGGTGCCAAGTACAGATTATGCTTTTCCTGTCAGATGTAATGTTACAATCGCCGGAAAAACCTCTCCTGTGGATTGTAATATGACGGCAGATGGACGCATTGCATATAATGGAACACAAGGATATTATTATGCCGTTTCCTTTTCGTATCTAGCTAAATAGCTATTTATATAAATAATATATGCGTACATATAATGCCTGTGTTTTGGTACTTTGCAATTTAAAATTTACCACAGATTTTGCGGACGCGCCAACTATAATATCATTAAAGTTGCCCGAACCGGCAGCAACAAGTAACGGTATTGCAGCGCAAATTCGAGATGGATCAATTGTTGTAACACCGGCTACTGACGGACTAATTTCTCTTGGCTCATTAGCTGTCATTTTGAACTCATTATATGTAGTTACAACCTTAATTGCTTTACCTAAATCCGTGTTTAGTAAAACTCAGAAAGGAGGAGTACCCCTATGTACCTCACACCAAACTCAATCATAACCGTCAGCGCCGTACTGACCGCACTAACCACCATTCTGACCGTCATCTTCGCAGTCTACAAATGGTACCTACGGCAAAATCAGCAGGATCGGGACATCTCCAAGATGAAGGAAGAGCAATGTCTGCTGGCATACGGTGTCCTCGCCTGCTTAAAGGGTCTGAAAGAACAGGGCTGTAATGGCCCTGTGACAGACGCAATCAGCAAAATCGAAAAACACTTAAATCAACAAGCGCATGAATAGGAGGTGCATTTTATGAACTTAGAACAAATAACCCAGTACTACATACCGCTGGTAGTGATCGCAAGCCTGATCGTAGGCTACATCATAAAAACATCCCTGGACATCATCCCCAATAAATACATCCCCCTCATATTGGCAGTCTTCGGGGCAGTGGTGAGTTGTATCGCCAATACCGGGATCACACTGGAGCACATTGTATACGGAGCCCTCAGCGGCCTGGCCAGCACCGGCCTGCATCAGGCGTTCACAGAGATGCTGCAAGGAAAATAAGAGAAAGAAGAGCCGAATGAATGAAAAAAATACTACTGATTGCCGGTCACGGCAAAAAATACAATGGCACCTACGACCCGGGAGCAGTAAGCATATTCGGGGAGGAGGCAAAATTCGCAAGGGAATTGGTGACACTGGTGCAGCAGAGCATTGGAAGCTGCATTCCGGTGGAGGTATACGATCAGGACAAAAACTGCTATTCCTACAGCCAGGCCGGATATGCCCCGGACTATAAGGCATACGATATCGTTGTGGAGATCCATTTTAATGCAAAAGTGAAAAAGGATGAATCCGGCGATGGACAATATACAGGAATTGGCGCATACACACATCCCAATAATCCAGGAAAAGAGATTGCGAAAGACATCGTTTCTGCAGTAACCGCGCTGGGCTTCAAACGCTGGCAGATATGCAGCTCCACCGGACTGTATAATCTGAAACAGGCACAGAAAGTGGGCACCAGTTATCTGCTTCTGGAAACAGCCTTCCTGGACGATGGCGATGATATGAACTGGTATAATTCTAATAAGAGAAAGGTAGCAAAAGCCATTGCCCAGGTGCTGATCCAGACGGCCAAAGAAAGCGGTACCGCCAATATCCTCTCATCCTCTGACGCAGCATCAAACGAAGGATGCGAGCCTGCATTTCGAGTCCAAGTTAAGCGATCGAATCTCTACATCCGAAAAGGCCCGGGAACATCCTACAAGAAAAATGGTTACTGCCCCATAGGCGTGTACCATATCGTAGAGACAAGGGCAGCAGAAGGCTACACCTGGGGACGGCTCAAAAGCGGCGCGGGCTGGATTGCCCTGGAATATGCCAAAAGATTGTAATCACAGAGAAAATTTTCAAATTGTCTTCCAGAAAAAGGTTAGAAAACGGCATTTTTGAGTAGACTTAACGATACAACTATGTTATTTTATATATATGTTAAGTCAAATGCGCAAAGGGATAGCTCATTGCTATCCAGATAGAAACACCATACAGGAGGACCGCAAGAAATGAAAAAAAGATTCCTATTACTCACCATAATACTGGCTATGGCTGCATCCCTGTCCGCTTGCGGCGAGACACCCGCAGAGGAAGGCGGAGCGGTACAAGGCGCTTCCATTGGAAAAATAGAGATACCAGAGCCGAAGGAGCCCAATCAGGAGGAAAACAGAGAAGGCATGTGCCGCAGCGATCTCACCAACGAATGGATTGACGAGGCCTTAAAGGATCAGCGTCCCATCGCGGCGATGATCGATAACGAGAGCATCGCCCTGCCTCACTACGGCGTATCCAAGGCAGATATCGTATATGAGATTATGAACAGCACGATGAATGGCCGCATCACCAGACTGATGGCCCTTGTGAAGGATTGGGACAGTATTGAGCAGTTGGGCAACATTCGAAGCGCCCGCACGACCAACGTGATTCTGGCTTCCGAATGGAACGCGGTACTCTGTCACGATGGCGGTCCTTTCTATATCAATGATTATCTGAAAGAAAAATGCGCGGACAACCTGAGCGGTGATTTTGCGCGCATTAAAAATGGAAAATCCAGGGAATACACCGAGTATATCACCACTGGGGAGGTGCGCCAGCAGCTGGAGAACAAAAAAATCTCCACCACCTACAATACGTATTACGAGGGACCTCATTTTCAGTTTGCCTCCGAGAATGAACCGGTGGAGCTGACAAGCGGGAGTCAAAACGCAACGGCCATAACCCTGCCCTTCCCCCACAACAAATCGTATCTGGAATACAAAGCATCGGACCAGCTCTACTACTATTCCGAATATGAGAAGCCTCACCTGGATCCAGGCAACAACAATGCGCAGCTGTGCTTTAAGAACCTGATTCTCCAGAGCTGTGGCTTTACCAAGTTGGATGAAAATGGTTACATGACCTACGACTGCATCGGCAGCGGGGAAGGCTATTTCATCACAAATGGAAAAGCCGTTCCCATCACCTGGAAAAAGGAAGCCATGGCGTCCCCCACGCACTTTTATGACCAACAGGGAAATGAGATCGTCTTAAATACGGGCAAGACCTATATTTCTCTTGTGCCCTCCGACAAGTGGAGCGAGGTGACTCTCGAGCCAACCGCCCAGTAAAAAAGACGGTATCTCCTTGTGGAATCCACCCTTGACAAAACCATCCGAAGGCGATATACTTTGAATATCAAAATATATAAGAGGGATGAATCATGACCGGAGTAATCTGTGGAACGGGTGCATACGTACCGTCCTTTATAATGGATAACAATGATATCGCAAAGCTGGTAGACACCAGCGACGCCTGGATCCGAGAGCGCACCGGCGTTGCCAGACGGCATATTGCGAAGGGAGACACCACTGTCTCCATGGCCTGCGAAGCCGCAAGAAGAGCCTTGGAGCAGGCGTCCGTCTCACCAAAAGACCTGGATCTGATCCTGGTATCCACCGTGTCCTCCAACGTCATTCTTCCCTGCACCGCATGTCATGTGCAAGAGGAGCTGGAAGCAGTAAACTCTACCTGCTTTGACATCAACGGCGCCTGCACCGGCTTCGTTCTGGCCTACAACACAGCTGTCGCCTATCTGGCTTCCGGCGTCTTTGAGACAGCGCTGATCATAGGAAGTGAAACCCTCTCGAATCTTGTGGACTGGACGGATCGTGGCACCTGCATCCTGTTTGGCGATGGCGCCGGAGCCGCAGTCCTGAAAAAGTCAGAAGGCCGCCGCTACCTGCCGGTAACCCACTCCGACGGAGCCAGCGGAGCTGCCCTCACCTGCCAGAGCAGGACGAAAGATGTTCAGAGCAGAATCGCAGGCTGTTTTCCAGAATCCCAAAACATAGACCTCATAGCCGTTGCATCCAACCACGAAAGAGATTGCTTCGTCCAGATGAATGGCCAGGCAGTATTCAAATTTGCGGTAAAAAAAGTAGCGGAAGCCATCCAGGAGGTTTTGGAACGAAACAAGCTCCCTCAGGAGGAAGTAGACCTGTTCATCCTCCACCAGGCCAACGAGAGAATCATAGAAGGCATAGCCAAACGCCTGCAGGAACCCATAGAAAAATTCCCCATGAACCTTGCGGAATACGGCAACACCTCCTCCGCCAGCATCCCCATCCTTCTGGATGAACTCAATCGCCAGGGCATTCTCAAAGCAGGCAGAAAATACATCCTGGCCGGCTTCGGAGCCGGCCTAACCTGGGGAGCTACCATTGTAGAATGGTAGCCCCCTTGTAATGTTCCATAAAAGCAACCATCATAGAATTGTAAACACTTTCTGAAAAATCTTCTTTTTCCTCCAGACATGTTGAAAAATCTTCCAGTATGATTTATATTAGTAACCAACGACCATCAGTGTCCACAGATATGCTGCCACAAAGAATAAGTTGGCAATATTTTGGGAATATTAACCAGAAGAGCCATGGAACCGAAAAGAGCAGCAGGAAGTAGGTTACCACATGAAGTATCTTAACAAAGGAAACATGCAAAAGCTAATAAGTATGCATAACCGCTATACGACCCGGGAGCTGTATTACAAGATCCGTGAAAAGATGCAAGCCCCCTATCGCGATTACAACCAGCAGGTTCATCAATATCTGCCCACTGGGGCAGAACTGGAGAACCAGCGGAAAGACCAGGCGGAGTTGAAAGAACGCCCCCTGATCAGTATCGTAGTCCCCACCTATGAGACAGACCCATTGTTTCTGACCCAGATGATTGACTCCGTCAGAGACCAGACCTATGACAACTGGCAGCTCTGCATTGCCGACGGAAGCAGGACAGATCAGGTGGAGGAGATGGTAAGACGGTTCATCGGGAGTGATCACAGAATCAGATACCAGTGCCTGGCCCATAACGGTGGAATCTCCGAGAACACCAACCAGGGCTTCGCCATGGCTGACGGCGACTATATCGCCCTTCTGGATCACGACGACCTTCTTGTGCCCTCCGCTTTGTACGAGATGGTAAAGGCCGTCAGTGAAACCCATGCGGACGTGCTCTATTCCGACGAGGATAAAGTGAGCGGAGATCTAAGCTGCTATATGGATCCCCACTTCAAGCTTGATTTTAATCAGGAGCTGCTGCTGGGAAACAATTACATCTGCCATTTCCTGATGTTTTCCAGAGAAGTGCTGGAGAAAGCAGGCGGCCTTGACAGCCGCTATGACGGCGCGCAGGATTTTGACTTTGTACTGCGGTTAAGTGAATGTGCCCGCAGAATCCACCACATTCCAAAGATCCTGTACCATTGGCGTATCCATTCCGGCTCCACAGCCGGCAATACCGACAGTAAGCTCTATGCTTACGAGGCGGGAAAACGTGCGGTGGAGGCTTATCTGAAGCGGAACGGCCTGTCAGGAACCGTTGCCATGGATGGCGAACTGGGATTTTACAAGGTAAAATATGACGTGCCCAAAGGGATTACGGTAGGCATTCAGACATGGGGAGAGACGTCCCAGCAGTATAAAAATATTCGGCAGCAGATTGAAAAGGAACTGGAGCAGCTGGGAGCGGAAATATTCTGGAATGGTGAGACAGATTGTAAATGTAATGATGCCGCAGACTACATCCTCACCGTAAACCGTGCAGTTACCAACATTAAAGAGGGAAGCGTTGCCCTTCTTCTGGGCAGCTGCGCCAGACCTGGTATTCGGGCGGTTGGCAGCAAGACAATCGCAAAAGGCAGGGTCGTACAGTGCGGCTTCTGGGAAAAGAAATCTGGAAAAACCGCCCGTTTTGCAGGTCTGCCCTGCCATTTCAAAGGATATTTTCGGAGAGCATACTTGTCTGTGGAAGCAGACGCGCTCAGCAACGATCTTACAGTAACAGCAGCAAATAGAACAGACGGGAAAATCATTGTAGAACCGGCATCGGAGGTGACCATACGTGCATAGCAGACAGGAACGGACAAAAGAGATGGTATTTCTGACCCTTATCGGAGTATTTATTTTTTCCTGGGCTGTGATACAGCCCTTGAACGTGTCCCCGGACGAGCATATGCGGTATCGGATCTGCCAGTATATTTACGAGAACCATACCCTGCCAGTTGGCGGCGATCCGGCCATCCGGGATCAGATATGGGGATACTCCTACGCCTTCTTTCCAATCCTGTCTCAGATCATCGGCGCACTTTTTATGACCGTGGCCTCCTGGTTTTCCAGGGATGCGTTCGTGCTGCTTATGGCGGCTCGTATGGTGAGCGTTCTCTGCGGTGTGGGCATGGCATGGTTCACCATGAAAATCGGTGAAAAATTGTGGAAAAGGCCACTCCATAAATGGCTGTTTACCATCTTTGTAACACTTTTGCCCCAGTGCGTATTCCTGTTTTCCTACATCAATAACGATAGTCTGGCGCTCCTGGCCACCTCCATGATCATCTATTCCTGGCTGTTGGGCCAGGAGACAAGCTGGTCCATAAAGAGCAGTATCCTCCTTGCGGTTGGAATCATCCTGTGCGCCCTGTCCTACTACAACGCATACGGAGTCATTCTGGCCAGCATCCTGCTCTTTGCAGGCCACATCCTTCTGAATCGAAAAGATAGAGCACAGCGCGAAAGGCTCCTGAAAATGGGCCTGCTCACAGCAGCCATTGTAATTGCAGGCATTTCCTGGTGGTTTATCCGCAGCTATCTTCTGTATGACGGTGATTTCCTGGGGCTTACAATCAGCGAAAACTATTCCCAGAAATATGCCATCGACAGCATCAAACCTTCCAACCGCCAGACCCCCTGCCGTCTCGGCCAGAGTCTGCCCGACATGCTGCTATCCTCCAACTGGTTTGTCATGACGGTAATCAGCTTCATCGGCTGTTTTGGCTATGTATCTATTTCACTGAAAAACTGGATGTACCTCTGCTACGCCCTGATCGTAGCAATCGGCGTGGCAGCCTGTGTGATAAACACCATACTGCGCAGCTCCGCCAGAAAAGCGCACCAGGAAAAACGCCTTTTTATCGGCGCGCTGCTCCTGACTGCCATCATCCCCAACCTTTTGAGCATTGCCCACTCCTACTGTATCGACTACCAACCCCAGGGCCGCTACAGCATGTCCATGCTCATCCCCCTCATGTACTTCGTAACCAACGGCTGGGTCGCCATAGCAGGGCAAACGGATTTCGAAAGACCAACATCCGAAAAGGAAAGAAAGCCAGCTCACGTACCGTTCCTGTCAACATGGCGGCAAAAAAGCAAATCCAGCATATTGTACGGAATCTTAACAGCCTGGACAATACTAACCGTAAGCATATACTTTACAATCTATCTCCCCAAAACCTTGTAGTACCTGCATAATCCCTGCAGAGTACATGTTCTCAGAAATGCTAATAAAGCAGCAAGGACTGTATGCAGAGGCCAGTACCGAAGCCCAGGAGAACGGGTATGCCCATGCCAGACCCTTGCAAAACGTCGGCACTTAGCGAGCAGACCCGAAACGGGGCTGCGAGGTTAGTGTCCGCTACGTTTGTGCACGGAGCGAGAGCGCGTCTGACATGGGCATACCCGTTCCCCTGGGCTGACTCTTGGGCTGACTCCTGGGCTGACTCCTGGGCTGACTCCTGGGCTGACCCTGTGCTACCCCTAGTGCCGCCGGTACAAAAAGTTTTTACAAAACCTTTGTTGCCAATTCTTCCATATAATGTTAAAATGGTCTAACCAGAATAAAGAAAGCGGACGTGAAACCTATGATGAAAATATTTATTTGTCCCAGCTGCGGACGCATGACCGCTGCTTCCAGGAAGAAAGAAGTGTATTGCTCCAAATGTGAAGAGACCCTCATGGAGAGGGCTAAGCTGACCTTCGAGAATTACACGCAGATGGACGACCAACAGCGGAAGAATTACTCCGAGAGCTGGCTCTACATACACAAAGCAGGAAAGAGGAATCAAAATGCTTCACTTTAACGAGCCGCCTTTTACAGGCAAAGAATTTGAATATATGCGCGAGACTGTCACCCAGGCTCATATCTGCGGTGACGGAATCTATACCAAGAAGTGCCACGCCTGGCTGGAGCAGCGGATGCAGTCCCCGAAGGTTCTGCTGACTACCTCCTGCACCCATGCCCTGGAGATGGCGGCATTGCTCATCGACACCCGGCCGGGGGATGAGATCATCATGCCCTCCTACACCTTCGCCTCCACCGCAGACGCCTTTGTCATGCGTGGAGCCAGAATCGTGTTCGTGGATATCCGTCCTGACACCATGAATATGGATGAGACGTTGATCGAAGACGCCATCACAGATAAGACGAAAGCCATCTGCGTCATGCACTATGCAGGAGTGGCCTGTGAGATGGACACCATCATGGAGATTGCAGGACGCCATCAACTGGCTGTGATCGAGGACGCAGCCCAGGCTGTCATGAGCAAATACAAGGGTATTCCCCTCGGCAGCATCGGCGACTACGGCTGCTTTTCCTTCCACGAGACAAAGAACTACTCCATGGGAGAAGGCGGCGCTCTCCTGATCCATGATATCAACAACCGGGAGCGCGCGGAGATCCTCCGTGAAAAAGGAACCGACCGGAGCAAGTTCTGGCGGGGCGAGGTGGACAAATACACCTGGGTGGATTTCGGCTCCTCCTATCTCCCCAGCGATATGAACGCCGCCTACCTCTGGGCTCAACTGGAGCTGGCCGACGAGATCAACCAAAAGCGCCTGAACCTGTGGAAGCTATATAAAAAAGAATTAACCCCTCTTGCCGACCAGGGCAGAATCGAACTCCCCTATGTCCCGCCAGAGTGCGAACACAACGCCCACATGTTCTACATCAAGACCGACGACATCCAACAGCGCAGCCAACTGATCTTGCACCTAAAACAAAATGAGATCGGTGCAGTATTCCACTACATCCCCCTGCACACCGTAGCCGCCGGCAAAAAATACGGAACCTTCCACGGCGAAGACCGCTACACCACCAAGGAAAGCGAACGTCTCTTACGCCTGCCGCTGCATTACAATGTAACAGAGGATGATGTTCTCAATGTATGTGAAAAAATAAAAGAATTTTACTTCTGAAAGGACGACTATGAAGCACCTATCATTTGTAATCCCCTGCTATAACTCCGAGCACACCGTCGCCCACGTGGTAGCAGAGATCGACAACGCTTTTGCGGGAAACAACCGCTACGACTACGAGATCATCCTGGTCAACGACGCATCCCCCAAGGACAACACCCTGGGAGCCATCCGCCGCATTGCCAGTGAAAATCCCCGGGTCACCGCCGTAAACCTGTCCAAGAATTTTGGCCAGGACAGCGCCCTGATGGCGGGCTATTCCGTAGCAAAAGGCGACTATATCATCTCCCTGGACGACGACGGACAGAATCCTGCCGTGGAATCCTGGAAGCTCCTTAATAAGCTGGAGGAGGGCTGGGATGTGGTATTTGGAAAATACGCCGTGAAAAAGCACAGCAAGATCAAGAACCTGGGCAGCCGGCTCAATGACAAGATGGCCCAGATCCTGCTGGACAAGCCCAAAGACTTAAGGCTCTGCAGCTACTTTGCCATGGATCGCTTTGTGGTGGACGAGATGCTGAAGGATCGCAACTCCTTCCCCTATATATGGGGATTGATTCTACGCACCACCAACCGGATCACCAACGTCTACATCGAGCACCGCCCCAGGGAAGAAGGCAAGTCCAACTTCACACTGTTAAAATGCTTCAAGGTCTGGATGAACGGATTTATCGCGTTTTCCGTAAAGCCGCTGCGGTTTTCCACCGTTATGGGAACCCTGATCGCCTGCTTCGGATTCCTCTACGGCATCTATGTAGTCGTAAAACAGCTGATGTTCGGAGAGCCGGTGGAAGGCTGGAGCTCCATGATGACAGCGATCCTGCTGCTGGGAGGGATCATTCTCATGATGCTTGGACTGCTGGGCGAATATATCGGGCGTATGAATATCAATGTAAATAACACGCCCCAGTACGTAATCCGGAATGTCTATACCGGAAAAGAGACCGAAGGAGAAGTGGAACATGGTTCAAGCGACAGTGATCATTCCCAACTATAATGGGAAAGCCTATCTTGCTGCCTGCCTGGACTCCTTAAGACGGCAGACCAGCAGCCAGTTCGGGATTCTGGTGGTGGACAACGGCTCCACAGACGAAAGTCTTGCTTTTCTCGCGGAACAATACAGAGAGGTTCAGGTGCTTGCGCTGGATAAAAATTATGGCTTTTGCGGTGCTGTGAACAGAGGGATACAGGCGGCGGACACGCCCTATGTGATTCTGCTGAACAACGATACCGAGGCGGAGCCGGAATTCGTGGAGGCCTTGCTGGCGGGGATTGAAGAGGATCCAGGTCTGTTTTCCTGTCAGGCCAAGATGGTGGATTTCTACGACCGCAGCCGCATGGACGACGCAGGGGATTACTACTGCGCCCTGGGCTGGGCCTTTGCCAGAGGGAAAGGCAGAGATATCCAGCGCTATCGGACGAAACGCCGGATCTTTGCCGCTTGTGCGGGAGCTGCTATCTACCGGCGGGACGTGTTTGATAAGATCGGACTCTTTGACGAAAAGCATTTTGCGTATCTGGAGGATATCGATCTGGGATATCGGGCGAAGATCTATGGGTATGTAAATGGCTTCGTACCGGAAGCTGTGGTGTATCACATGGGCAGCGCCACCACAGGCTCCCGGTATAACCAGTTCAAGGTGCGGCTGTCCGCCAGAAACAGTCTCTATGTGGCCTATAAAAATATGCCGCTGGGACAGTTGATTCTGAACAGTCCCATGCTTTTTCTGGGTATAATGCTGAAATTCTTCTTTTTTACCAGAAAGCATTTGGGAAAAGAGTACCGGGCGGGAATCGCCCAGGGGCTGGATCTGTGCAAATG
>CABQGZ010000047.1 GCA_902463835.1 uncultured Lachnospiraceae bacterium | reverse complement strand
CCCTATGGGGGTATATTGCAATACTAATTTTCTAACACACACATAAATAATACAAAACAAAATCTACAATTGATTCATCTACATCATTCACAAAAGCGCTTTTAGCAATTCTGCACCCAGACTCGCCAATAACGTAGCCCCGGAGAAAGAGGTAGCCCTAAGACAGACCCTTGCAAAACGTCGGCACTTAGCAAGCGGGTCACAGAGTGGCCTGCGCGCTTAGTGTCCGCTACGTTTGTGCACGGAGCGAGAGCGCGTCTGACTTAGGGCTACCTCTTTCTCCGGGGCGGACCTTTGAATCAGCGGCATACCATCTTCTGACTTAGGGCTACCCCTTTCTCTGGGGCGGACCTTTCGATCAGCGGCAATCAAAACCAAATTCGAATCTCCGTCCCCCTGCCCTCCTCACTGGTAAGCTCCATCCGCGCATTATGCTGCGCCACAATATGCTTTACAATGGCAAGGCCAAGGCCGGTTCCGCCGCTCTCCTTGGAGCGGCTCTTATCCACCCGGTAAAACCGTTCAAAGACCCGCTCCTGATGCTCCTTCGGTATCCCAATCCCCGTATCCCGCACAGACAGCAATACCTTAGCGCCATCCTGATGCACCGCCACCACCACGCTGCCGCCACGATTGTTGTACCGGATAGCGTTGCTGCACAGGTTGTACAGAAGCTCGTCCATCAAACTCTTGTTAGCGGTTATAACACAGTGCTCCCCTTCCACCCGCAGAGCTACATCCTGCTTTGCCGCCGTAAGCTCCATCATGTCGATGCAATTTAAAGCGGCCTTGTACAGATCCACCTGCTCCACCTCGAAAGTGCTGTCCTTCTCGTCCAGCTCCGAAAGCTTGATGATATCATTGATCAATGTCAGCAGCCGGTCTGAATTCTTGTGTATCTCATTGGCAAAGCGGGCCGTGTCCCCCTTATCCGCCATGCCGCTCTCAATGAGCTCCGCATAGCCGGAGATGGCCGTCAGCGGCGTCTTCAGCTCGTGGGAGACATTGGCCGTGAACTCCTGGCGCATCTTCGCATTATTCAAGATATTAATGTGCTGTTCCCGAATGGTCTGGATAAAGGGACGCATCTCGCTGTAGGTATTGTCCTGACTGATTCCCTCCAGATTGGTCGCCATCTTCTCAATGGGCGACAGCAGCCGCCTGGTCAGATAGTAGGACAGCAGCACACAGGCTCCCAGGATAATAACCAGGATCACCGCCGCCAGTAGGATCATATTCCGCCAGATCTGGTAGATACTGTGGGAATCCTTTCCGATTCGCAGAATCTCTCCATTTTCCATGCGCATGGCATAGTATAAAGTATGGACGGACATGGTGTTGGATACACGGATGGCCGTTCCTTCCCCCTGCTCCATGGCTTTTCTGATCTCCGGGCGCTCCCTGTGATTCTCCATGCTTCCCTGATCCGCAAAGCTGTCATATTTTACACTCCCGTCCCCATCGATTAATGTAACGCGCAGACCGTCTGCCAGCGAGGCCTGCTGCAGGCTGTCCCCCAGTTCTTTTACAGCGGATTCTTTCTGCATATCGGATGACTGAGCGATCTGGCTATCCCCCAGCTCTCCCAACTGCTCCAAATGCCCCAACTGGCTCAGCACATGGGCATAGGAGCGAAGATCGTCGTACACCTGGTTCTGAAAAGTGTGGTAAAACAGCAGCATGGAAGTAATCGCCGTGATCACAATAGCGACTCCGGCGATTATCATAAACTGCAGATTGATACGTTTTTGCATACTGTTCTTGCTTCCCATAGCGTCCCTTCTTTCGTCTTACGCTTCAAACTAACCTGATTTACTTGTCAATCAAATACCCCACATTCCGCACCGTCTTGATGGCGCTCCCCGCGTCCCCAAGCTTCTGCCGCAGGGTCTTGATGTGCATATCAACGGTCCGGCTCTCCCCCTCGTACTCGAAGCCCCAGACCTGATCCATGATCTTATCACGGCTTAAGACAATCCCGCGGTTTACGAGCAGCATTTTCAGAAGCTCAAATTCCTTGTAGGTCAGTTCGCAGACTGTTCCCTCCACCGTGACAACGCGTTTTTCCGAATCCAGCACGATACTCCCGTTGGTCAGCACGTTCTCCTTCTCGGCCTCCCCGGTTCTTCGAAGCAGGGCCTTGACTCTGGAGATCAGCTCCATAATGCCGAAAGGTTTCGTCATATAATCGTCCGCTCCCATATCCAGCCCCTTGACCTTGTCCAGCTCAGTTGTCTTCGCAGTGACCATGATGATCGGAATCTTCTTTGTTGCCTTGCTGCTCCGCAGCTTCACCAGAATCTCCAGGCCGTCCTCCCCCGGAAGCATAATGTCCAGAAGGATCAGACTGGGCACATTTTTCTCTAAGGCCTTGTACATGTCCCTGCCGCACGCAAAGTCCATGACTTCAAAGCCGCTGTTCTTCAGGGCGTACCGCTCGATCTCCCGAATATTCATATCATCTTCCACAATATAGATCAGTGCCATTCTGATTCCTCCTGTTCCTTTCCTCGCACCCGCATATGGCGATAAATTCTACTTTGCCTGGAATTAGGGCAGCTGATACTGCTCCCTGTATTCCTCCGCCATCAGATCAAATTGTTTCTTCGTCTCACCCTTTAAGCTGTTCTTATATTCGTGAGCCTCAAAGCCGCTGTCCTCCATCTGAATCAGGTACACGGCCAGATTGGAGCAGTGGTCGGACACCCGCTCATAATTGGTTGCGATATCAGACAGCAGAAGTCCCAGCTCAATGGTGCATTTTCCCTTCTGCAGACGCTTGATGTGGCGCTTTTTCACCGCCTTATTCAATTCATCCACCACTTCCTCCAAAGGCTCCACTGTCATAGCCAGCTGGCTGTCATTTTCCATAAAGGCCGTCACGGAACGATTTAAGATATCCTTCAGCGCGTTCCCGTATACCTCCAGCTCCGAGGCTGCCTTGGATGAGAATTCCAGCTTCTTTTTGTTCATCTCCAAAGCCAGCTCCATCAGGTTCACCCCGTGGTCGGCAATCCGCTCCAGGTCCCCGATGCTGTGAAGCAGCGCGGCGGCCTGCTGGCTCTCCTCATACCCCAGATCCTTTCTGCTTAGCTGCACCAGATAGGCGTCCAGCTTATCCTCATACTTGTCCACCTGATTCTCAATCTGTTCCACCCTGGCTGCCTTGTTCTTGTCAAAATCGGTAAAAAGCTCCATGGCCTCCAGCAAAGCGTCCCGGGACAGCTCCGCCATCTTTACCGCCATGCCGCGGCACTGTTCAAGGGCAAAACCCGGCGTAGACAGAAAGCGGCTGTCCAGCAGCTGGAACTCATTCTGAGCCGCAAGGCTCTGCTGCTCCTCCTCCGTCTTAGGCAAGGTGAGATACGCCAGCTTCTCCAGTCCTTTCGTAAAAGGCAGAAGCAGAAGCGTCGCAAAAATATTAAAAACACTGTGCACCAGAGCGATCCCTGCCGCCCCCACCGTATCCTGGGCAAATGGGAAACGAAATATTCCATTGAGACTATAATAACATATCAGGAACACAAATGCACCGATAATATTAAAATATAAGTGTACAAAAGCCGTCCGCTTCGCCCCCCTGTTTGCTCCCATGGAAGAGATCATGGCCGTCACACAGGTTCCGATATTCTGACCCATAATGATCGGTATGACGGAACCGTAGGTAAAGGCTCCCGTTACGGACAGCGCCTGCAGAATCCCCACGGAGGCGGAAGAGCTCTGGATTACGGCCGTCAGCAGTGCCCCCACCAAAATCCCCAGCAGCGGATTGGAGAATTTTAACAGAATACCGGTAAACTCCGACACATTCGCCAGAGGCTTTACAGCCGCGCTCATGGCATCCATGCCGAACATCAGGACGGCAAAGCCCACCAGAATGCTGCCGATATCCTTCTTCCTGTCGTCCTTTCCGCTCATAATAAAAATAATACCGATCAACGCTAAAATGGGGGAAAAGGATGTGGGTTTTAGCAGCTGAATAAAAAAATTGTCTCCTTCAATTCCTGAGAGACTTAAGATCCAGGAAGTCATGGTGGTGCCGATGTTGGCACCCATAATGATTCCGATTGCCTGGGACAGCTTCATGATGCCGGAATTGACGAATCCCACCAGCATCACTGTGGTAGCGGAGGAGGACTGTATCACCGCCGTCACCCCGGCGCCCAGCAGCACCGCCTTGAAACGGTTGGCCGTAAGCTTCTCTAAGATTCGTTCCAGTCTGCCGCCCGACAGCTTCTCCAGGCCCGCGTCCAGCACATGCATTCCATACAGAAAGAGGGAAAGTCCTCCGATCAGGGAAAGTATTCCAAAAAAATCCCTAAATTTATTCCTCCTTGGTTTCTGTTACATAAAAAAGCGGTGGCTTATGCCATCGCTTTTTATTTTATACCTGGTAAGTAAAACCAGTGACTATTTTTTGTAAAATCTGTGTAAAATCATAAGCCTCTCATGGCGGCCTTCATCCCTCTCACATATTCCCCGATATGCCAAGGCGCTTCCTTTCCGTACTGCTCCAGTAGCTTAACGATGGCTGAGCCGACAATCGCTCCGTCCGCGATATCCGCCATCTTCTTCGCCTGCTCCGGCGTAGAGATACCGAATCCAATGGCGCAGGGCGTATCCGTATTCTGACGGACCATGGCGACCATGGACGCAAGATCCGTATGAATCTCACTGCGCATTCCGGTAACCCCCAGGCTGGAGACAAGGTACAAAAAGCCTTCCGACTCCCGGGCGATCATGGCAATACGGTCTTTGGAGGTAGGCGCAATCAGGGAGATCAGATCCACCCCGTACTTGCGGCAGACAGGCAGGAAATCTTCCTTCTCCTCAAAGGGTACGTCCGGCAGGATCAGTCCGTCTATCTCCACATCACGGCAGGCGGCAAGAAAGCGCTCCGTGCCGTAGGAAAACACCACATTGGCATAGGTCATAAACACCATGGGAACCTTTACATCCCGGCGAAGATCTCTTACAAAATCAAATATTTTGTCCGTGGTAACGCCGCCTTTGAGGGCGCGCAGATTAGCTCCCTGGATCACAGGGCCTTCCGCCGTGGGATCGGAAAATGGAATTCCAAGCTCAATCAGGTCTGCACCGTTGTCCACGGCAGCGCGGACAGCGGCAGCCGTAGTGGCAAGATCCGGATCCCCACAGGTGATAAACGCAATAAATGCTTTTCCGTTTTCAAATGCTTTTCTTATGTTACTCATGAATATCCTCCCCTCGGTAGCGTGCAATGGCTGCACAGTCCTTGTCTCCTCTGCCGGAAACGGTGACCACAAGGATCTGATCCTGGCCCATCGCAGGCGCCAGCTTACGTGCGTGGGCAATGGCATGGGCTGACTCAATGGCCGGGATGATTCCCTCGGTCTTCGCCAAGTACTCGAAGGCGCACACTGCCTCCTCGTCGGTTACCGCCACGTATTCCGCTCTTCCAATGTCATGGAGGTAAGCGTGCTCCGGCCCCACGCCAGGGTAGTCCAGCCCTGCAGAGATGGAGTAGACCGGCGCGATCTGACCGTATTCATCCTGGCAGAAATACGACTTCATGCCATGGAAGATGCCCAGCCGGCCCGTGGAGATGGTGGCTGCTGTCTCCACGGTATCGATGCCTCTGCCCGCCGCCTCACAGCCGATGAGACGCACCGATGGATTCTCAATAAAATGGTAGAAACTTCCGATGGCGTTGGAGCCGCCGCCCACACAGGCAAGTACCGCGTCGGGCAGCCGTCCTTCCTTCTCCAGCAGCTGTTCCTTGATCTCCCTGGAGATCACTGCCTGAAAATCACGGACGATGGTTGGGAAGGGGTGGGGACCCATCACGGAGCCCAGGCAATAGTGGGTGTCCGCGATCCGGTTGGTCCACTCCCGCATGGCTTCGGATACCGCGTCCTTTAAGGTGGCCGTTCCGGTTTTGACCGGGATGACTTCGGCACCTAAGAGCCGCATGCGATAGACGTTCAGGGCCTGGCGGATGGTGTCCTCCTCGCCCATGAACACCACGCACTCCATGCCCATCAGGGCTGCAGCGGTGGCGGTGGCTACGCCGTGCTGGCCGGCTCCTGTCTCCGCGATGAGGCGGGTCTTGCCCATCTTTTTTGCCAGAAGAGCCTGGCCCAGCACATTGTTGATCTTGTGAGCACCGGTGTGGTTCAAGTCTTCACGCTTGAGATAGATTTTCGCGCCGCCCAGGTCATTGGTCATCTTCTCGGCAAAATACAGGCGGGAGGGACGGCCGGCGTATTCGTTGAATAAGGTTGTGAGCTCCCGGTTGAACTCGGGGTCGTTTTTGTAGTAGGTGTACGCTTCTTCCAGTTCTATGATGGCGTTCATCAGGGTTTCGGGAATGTACTGGCCACCGTGAATGCCGAAGCGTCCGTTTTTATTTGTCATAGGAGTATCTCCTTTTCTATTTTTCTCTTACCGCATGGACAAATGCGGCCATTTTTTCTGGATCCTTTTTTCCCGCAGTTTCTATGCCGGAGCTGACGTCTACAGCATACGGCTGAAGGGCTTCCACTGCTGACTGGACATTTCCAGGATAAAGACCTCCGGCCAGGAAATAGGGGCGGTCTATGTGAGTGAGGAGTGTCCAGTCAAAAGTAGTTCCGGTTCCCCCGGGGCCGGAGTCTAAAAGAACGTAGTCTGCAGTGCTGGCCCTGGCGGCGGCCATGTCCTGCTTTGTCTCAATCCGAAAGGCCTGAATAAGGGGCTTGTCGGTCAGGCGACGCAGCCTGTGGATGTAGTTCTCGTCCTCTCCGCCGTGGAGCTGAGCCAGGTCGATGGTTTCAGTGTTCAGAAGTTCCGCGATTGTCTCGGTTTTTTCCTGAACGAATACGCCTACGGCCTGAATGAACGGATGGAGCCGGCGTTTTAGGTTGGCGGCTTCGTTGGGCGTTATACAGCGTTTGCTTTTGGCTGCAAATACGAAGCCGATGTATTCCGGCAGCACCTGGTTAGCGGTTTGGATATCGCATGGCCTGGTAAGGCCGCACAGCTTGATTTTTGTCATAATATGCCTCCAAATATCAAGATCATGTCAAGTCTCATCCTTTCAGGCACTTTTTCCCTTTAATTCTAAGAGTTTTTGCCGTTTGTCAGATGCCCGCATAAGGGTCTCTCCCACAAGGACGGCATCTGCGCCGATCTTTCGGAGGTTTTCCACATCGGTGGCATTCCCGACACCGCTCTCGGATACGAACAGTACCTCGTTTGGAATCAGTTCCCGCAGCCGACGGCTGTTCCCGGTGTCCACTGTAAAATCCTTCAGGTTGCGGTTGTTGACGCCGATGATGCGGGCGCTGGTTTCTACGGCCGTGCGCACCTCCTGTTCGTCGTGGGCTTCCACCAGAGCTGACAGCCCCAGTTCGTCGCAGAGGGACAGATATTCTGCAATCTGCTCTTTTGAGAGGATGGAGCAGATCAGGAGCACTGCGGAGGCCCCCAATACCTTCGCCTCATAGATCATGTATTCATCTACAGTAAAATCCTTGCGCAGGCAGGGATTGGATACGGCTTTTGCGATCTCCTCCAGATATCGGTCGCTGCCCAGAAACCATTTTGGCTCCGTCAGCACGGAAATGCAGTCTGCTCCTGCTGCCTCATACTCCTTCGCGATGGTAAGGTATGGGAATTGGGGGGCGATAAGCCCTTTAGAGGGCGACGCCTTTTTGCACTCACAGATGAAGGACAGTTCTGGCCTCTGCAATGCTTTTTCAAAAGTGAAGCTTCCCCTGGGCAGAGCGAAGGCCTGCTGCCGAATCGTTTCTAAGGGCAGTTGCCGTTTCGCCTGGGCGGTGCGTTCTCTGGCATAGTCCGCCAGCTGTTCTAATATGGTCATTTTCTTTCCTCCGACTCCGGGCGGTTGCTCACCTCGATCAGCTTCTCCAATGTTCTCATGGCTTTTCCGGAATCAATAAGCTCCGCCGCAAGCGCCACTCCTTCCCGCATGGTACCCGCTTTCCCGCCGATGTAGAGAGCTGCTCCGGCGTTGAGAAGGACTGCGTTTCGTTTGTGGCCTTTCTCACCGCCCAGGATGGCCCGGGTGATCGCCGCATTCTCCTCCGGGGTGCCGCCCACCAGGTCTGCTTTGGTACAGCGTGCAAAGCCGAATTCCTCTGGGGTTATGGTGTAGGATCTGAACCAGCCGTCCTTGAATTCACAGACGGTGGTGGGAGCGCTCATGGAGATCTCATCCAGCTTATCCTGGCCATAGACCACCATGCCTCGCTTGACGCCCAGGCTGATAAGCACCTGCGCCAACGGTTCCACCAGGTATTCATCATAGACTCCAAGAAGCTGCAGCTTCGGGCTGCCCGGATTGGTCAGGGGACCCAGAATATTGAACACGGTGCGAAAGCCCAATTCCTTTCGGATAGAACCCACATACTTCATGGAGGTGTGATATTTCTGCGCGAAGAAAAAGCACATGCCCGCCTCCTCCAGCAGCTCCTTGCAGCGTTTTGGACTCTGCTGGATATTTACACCAAGGGCTTCCAGGCAGTCTGCGGTTCCGCACCTGGAGGATGCGGCACGGTTGCCGTGCTTTGCCACCTTCATACCGCCTGCCGCCGCAACCAGGGCGGAGGTGGTGGAAATGTTGAAGCTATGAGCTCCGTCTCCACCGGTTCCCACGATTTCAAACAGCTCCAGGTCCGTCTCCACTCTGGTGGCGTGATCCCGCATGGCTGCCGCACATCCAGCGATCTCGTCCGTGGTCTCCGCCCTTGCACTTTTGGTAGAGAGCGCAGCCAGGAATGCGGCATTCTGGGTGGGACTGGTCTCACCGCTCATGATCTCATTCATGACGGTGTAAGCTTCCTCATAGGTGAGATCCTGTTTGTCTACGATTTTTTCAATGGCTTCTTTGATCATAATATCATTTTCCTCCTTTTATCTTCCTAAAAGTCCACGGATTAGCGTCTCATATGGCTGTACGCTTACGTGGGCAAGCACCCGATGCGTCCAATCATAAAGATTTGGCTTTCACAATAAAATTCTCCAGCATGGTCTTCCCATCCGGGGTCAGAATGGATTCCGGGTGAAACTGGACGCCATAGATGGGGTATTTCCGGTGGCGCACCGCCATAATCTCTCCCGCCGGCATGCCGCCTGCCCTTTTGCCCCGGGCGTTGCTCCCATCTCCAGTGTCAACAATAGCATCGTTCTCTACCGTACGGGCGATCACAACAAGCTCCTCCGGGAGCGTAGCTGCATCCGCCGCCAGAGAGTGATACCGGGCCACAGGCGCCGTCTTGGGGCAGCCCGCAAACAGGGGGCAATCCGTATCAAAGCGAACCTGGGACTGCTTTCCGTGCATCAATTTTTTCGCGTAAGTGACCACTCCGCCGAAGGAGGCGCAGATGGCCTGATGTCCCAGACATACCCCCAGGATAGGAATCTCCTTTCCCAGCGTCCGAACCACCTCCATGGTCACACCCGCATCCTCCGGTCTGCCGGGACCCGGAGAGAGAATGATCCGTTCAGGGTGCAGCGCCCGGATCTCCTCCACCGTCAGCTCATCGTTGCGGATCACCCGGATATCCGGCTGCAGTTCCCCGATCATCTGGTACAAATTGTAGGAAAAGCTGTCGTAGTTGTCAATCAGTAAAATCATAGGTTCTCCTCCTCCGCAAGCTGCAGCGCGCGCACCACCGCCTTTGCCTTGTTGATGCATTCCTCATATTCTTTCTCAGGAACCGAATCGGCCACGATTCCGGCTCCGCTTCGCACAAACACCTTGCCATTCTTTTTATATGCGATGCGGATGGCGATACAGGTGTCCATATTACCGGTAAAATCAATATATCCGATGGCGCCGCCGTAGATGCCTCGCTTGTTATTTTCCAGCTCCCCGATGAGCTGGCATGCCCGGATCTTGGGTGCTCCCGACAGGGTTCCCGCCGGGAGCACCGCTTCGATGGCGCTCAGCGCGTCACAATCCCCTCGAATCTCGCCCCGCACAGTGGAACCAATGTGCATCACGTGGGAGTAGCGCTCGATGGAATGGAGCGTCTCCACAGCAACCGAGCCGAATTTGCTGATCTTTCCAAGATCGTTTCGTCCCAGATCCACCAGCATATTGTGCTCCGCCAGCTCTTTTTCATCAGCCAAAAGCTCCCGCTCCAATTCCAGATCCTCCGCTTCCGTCTTCCCCCGAGGTCTGGTTCCTGCAAGGGGGAAGGTATGAAGTACGCCGTCCTCCAGCTTCACCAGGGTCTCCGGTGACGCCCCCGCCACCTCCACATCCGTCCCGGAAAAATAGAACATGTAGGGGGAGGGATTCACCGTCCGTAAGACACGGTAGGTGTTCAACAGGCTTCCCTCAAAGGGCGCCGACAGCCGGTTGGAGAGCACGATCTGAAAGATATCTCCCTCCCGGATATGGTCTTTCGCCTTCTCTACCATCCCGCAGTAGGTGTCCCGGTCAAAGAGGGGCGCCACCTCACCTAAGAGATGGCCTCCCGGCTCCTGCTTCTTTTCCCCGGTGCGGAGCAGACGGCAGAGCTGTTCCAACTCCAGCACCGCCTTGTTGTAGCCTGTCTCCGGCTCCTCCAGAGACATATTCACGATCAGTATGATCTTCTGCCGGAAGTTATCGAAGGCAATCACCTTGTCAAAGAGCATCAGATCCACGTCCTTAAAGGCCTCCGTGTCCTGCACCTCGCGCCGCACCGTGGGTTCGCTGTAGCCCAGATAATCATAGGAAAAATATCCCACCAATCCGCCGGTAAAGGTCGGAAGATATCCGAAGCGTGGACTTTTGTAGTCCGCAAGGATCTGTCTTAAGAATGCAGATGGATCCTCGGTTCGAAAGCAGATATTCCCTGCTTTGATCTCGCCGTCCACGCAGGTGATCTCCATCTTAGGATCAAAGCCAAGAAAGGTGTAACGCCCCCACTTTTCCTTCTCCGCCACCGACTCCAGCAGATAACAGTGGGTGGACACGTTTTTCAGGATTCGGAGCGCCTCGATGGGCGTACAGCTGTCGGAGAGGATCTCGCAGCTCACCGGCAGAACCTTATATTTGCCGGTTTTGGCAATTTCCTGCGCTTCCTTCAGACTTGGTAAAAATTTCATATTTATCACCTGTTCCCTTCCTTTCTTTCTTCGCTGGCCTCTTTGCATCCATCCGTAAACCGCAATGTCAACTTCCCTCACGAAATGCGTTGGTTTTATTGCAACAAAAAACGCCCCTGACAGAATCATTCTTTCTGTCAAGGACGAATAATCACTTATCCGCGGTGCCACCTTGCTTCATGGCTGCTGCCATGCACTTGTCGGAATACCATCATATCCCCAGCAACTGACGTATGCTCCACGTTGCAGAATACTCTGCGCAAAACTCTTGCGCATTTGACTGCACCCTCAGCGGTCCATTTGACGATTTGTTTCTTGCCCGGCTCTCAGCACCGCGGGCTCTCTGTAGAGGCATCATCGCCGTTATCTCCGCGTCAACGGTTTACTTGAGTAAAGTATAGTGCGGTTTTTATGATTTGTCAACTGTTTTTTCTATTCTACATATATGTTTTCTTTCCCCTGCCGGTGCATCTTTTGAATAATTCACACCCACAAGCAAAATATCTCCGCCATATCCTTTGATCGCATCGGGATATCGCCTGTCTTTTATCTGCTCGATAGCTCCCTCTACAGATTTGTTCCATTTCAACTCGATCACCAGCGCTGGCAGCATCGATGTCTTTTTCGGCAGATATACAATATCTGCATAACCGTTACCAGCGGGCAGTTCCTCAAACTTCAGATATTCATCTGCATAACTGAAATATGCCCGTTTAATTACACTCCGTAATGATTGCTCGTTATGGTAGTATAAGGGCGCCTCCTCTGCGTGAATCTTCTCAATCTGTGCTGCCACTGCATCCTCATTTCCATGGACCGTATCATAAATGAGCTGCTCACTTTCCCGAACACGACGAATCGTCTCGTCACGTTTTACCTCCCGGATGGTCTTAGCGAATTCCATGCGAATTTCCTCATTTGGGATACGTACTTTTCCAGTATTTTCATCATACGCCAGATATCCCAGATGAATCAGCAGCGTCAGCACATCATCCCGATTCCGGAAGGTCACAAGATCATTGGCAAAGGCCTTCGTGTCCACCGCAACCTCCACACCGCCGATCAGTTCCGTAACCGTCTTAGACAGTCCATCAAAATCAAGGCTGATGTAGCCCATCAGGCTCTCTGCCGCAGAAGTCTGTACCCAGTAAGAATCAAAATCATCGTTGCGAATCGCTTTCATCACAGAATTGGGATTGTATACTGACAGCTCATCACGGAAGGCATAGCCATCATACCACCGCTTCATCATTGCAAAATCCCGACCGAAATCGCCACAAAGCTTTTTTACTTCCTCTTCCGTAAATCCCACATACCTGCCAAACGGCCGCGGTTTGACCATGGTAAACTCTTCGAAATCCGAGATCGCCGATTGTGATCCATCCTTTTTTACCGGAAGAATTCCCGTCATATAAGCCGCTGCAAATATCCGATCGGTTGTCCCGCTGCCCTTAAACATCGTGCGCAGGAATTCCAGATATTCTTTCTGAATCTCCGGCGCTTCCCGGATGGGTGAATCCCACTCGTCGATAATTGCGATAAATTTATTGCCGGTCAGCTCCACTGCATTGATCAACGTTGTCGAAAAAGAGC
>CABQGZ010000046.1 GCA_902463835.1 uncultured Lachnospiraceae bacterium | reverse complement strand
TTCCGGTCGCATGCCGAAAATCCCTTTTTCTATTCCTCATGATTTGCCGAAAATCCCGAATTTCTTTTCTTATTATATGCCGAAAATCCCTTTTTTACAACCATCTAATTAAAAAAGTTTGACCGAAACAATACAGTCTCAAAAAAATAACGCCCACCGTTTTCGTGAGCGTGTTACAATTCAGCCTGTGTCCAGCAACGTGAACGTTATCTTTTGCCATATCAGCTGCAGCTAAACTATTCCACTGCATACTCCAGCACCTGGAACGTATATCCCGGTATCTGCAGAGTGTCATCCCCTGGCTGGATGGGAGCCTCGCGCATGACCGCAGCAAAGGGATCCTCAAAGGTATTGCGCACCCCCAGCTCCTGGCCGCCGAAGGTCAGATGCCGGATCGGTCTTGAAGCCTTGAAATGTTCCAGCTGCAGGCTGACGTCCACAGCCTCCTTGCTGCAGTTTAAGAGAAACACGGTCAGCCTTCCGGCTTCCTCATCCATTGCGGCTGCGGTGTAGACAGGATCCGCATCCCCGTAGATGGTCTCCGTCTTCTCACCGCGCACCTTACAGCGCAGCGCCTGTCCCCTGGCATACCGGCAGCCCGCCTGATAGGGATAGAAGATCGTCTGGCGGATCAGACCACCCCCGGGAGCGGTGAGAATCGGCGCCAGCACATTGACAAGCTGTGCCATACAGCCGATCTTCACACGATCCGCATGATTGATCAGCGTCATCATCATGCCGCAGAATACCAGCGCGTCCCGCATGGTATAGGAATCCTCCAGAATCGGGCGAATCTCGGACCATTCATGGGCTATGGCGTATTCTTCCGAATGCTGGTGCCATACATTCCACTCGTCAAAGGAGAGCAGCATGGTCTTGGGGCTCCGTTTGACTGCTTTCACATAATCCGCTGTGGAAACGATCAGCCGGATAAATCGGTCCATATCCAGATAGGAATGCAGATAATCATGCTCACTGACTGCTGCCGGATCATACCCGTAATACCGGTGCAGCGATATATAATCCGTCTCATTATAAGTGTGCTCCAGCACAATGCGGTCCCATTCCGGGAAGGTCGGCAGATCCGGCGACGAGCTTCCGGCCACGGTGACCTGAATCGACGAATCCATCCACTTCATCAGCTTGATGGTTTCGTGGGCCTTGCGTCCGTATTCCTCCGCTGTCAGATGACCGATCTGCCAATCTCCATCCATCTCATTACCAATGCACCAATAGCGAAAGCCATAGGGCTCCTCCCGGCCATTTTCCCGGCGCTTATCCGACCAATAGGTACCCCTGGCAAAGTTGCAGTATTCCACCAGGTCGGCGGCCTCCTGGGGCGTGCCGGTTCCCATGTTCACCGCCGGCATAATCTCGCAGCCGACCTGCCCGGCCCATTTGGCAAAATCATCGATTCCCACCTGATTTGTCTCGATGGACTTCCATGCCAGCTCCGGACGCCGGGGCCGGGATTCCCGTGGCCCGATTCCGTCCGTCCAGTGATACCCGGATACAAAATTACCTCCCGGGTATCGCACCAGCGGCACACCAAGCTCCTTTACCTCCGCAATCACATCCTGGCGAAAGCCATCCTCATTGGCGGTGGGATGGGTCGGCTCATACACGCCTGTATAAATGGATCGGCCGGTATGTTCCGCAAAGGAACCCATCAGACCCTCCCCGATCCTCCCAATCACTTCCTCCCGGTCGATCGTTACACTTGCTTGTCTCATACTTCAAACTCCTTACTTTAATATCAGGCCTTCAATCCGCCCTGGAGAGACGCCCCTTCAATAAAATATTTTTGTCCAAAAAAGAACACCAGGATCACCGGAATGATCACAATGGCTGACACCGCCATGGCCAGGTTCCACTGGGAGTTATAAGCCCCCTGGAACTGTACGATCCCTAAGACCAGCGTATAATTCCGTTCACTCTGCAGATACATCATGGGATAGAAATAATCGTTCCAGGTGCCCATGATCGTAAACAGAGAGATGGTCACCAGCGCCGGACGGACAAGGGGCACCAGTATCTTGTACAGAATGTACAGATGCCCGGCGCCATCCATCCGCGCCGCCTCGTCATAGCTCCGGGGAATTCCCATCATAAAGGACCGCAGCATAAACACGTTGAAGGTACCGCCGCCGCACCAGGCCGGAATGATCAATGGCCAGAACGTATCCGTCAGGCCAAGGGTACTCCAGAAGACATAGGTGGGGATGAAGGTCACAATAAATGGGATCATAAGCGTGGACAGGGCCACCCTGTACCAGAGATTCTGGCCCGGAAAATTCAGCCGCGCAAAGGCGTAGGCACACAGCGGACAGGTGACCACCGTACCGATCAATACCGGGATTAGGATCGTCAGCGTATTTTTCAGATACTGGAATATCGGAAAGTAGTCCAGGACCTTGGCGAAGTTTTCCCAATGGGCTTCCTTGGGCCACATCTTCGGCGGAAATACAAACACCTCGGAATTGGTCATCAACGCACTGCGGATCATCCAGAAAAACGGAAACAGACAGCAGACCGCGCTGGCGATCAGAAAGAGATAGAGCAAAACCCGAAACACTTTTCCCCGCTTTGATCTAATCCGCATTGTAGAACACCATCCTCTCTGTCAATTTGTTAAATAATGTTGTCAGCCCTAAAATGATAATAAATGTGATCACCGCCAGAGCACATGCATTTCCCATGCGGTACTGGGAAAAAGCTAATCCATAAACATAGTATGTGAGGAAGTTGGTCTTGTTGTTGGGCCCGCCCCCCGTCATGATGGCAGCCGGAGCATACACCTGGATCGCCCCAATAATGCTCATCATAAAGTTAAACGAAATGATCGGCGACATGAACGGCAGGGTGACCGCACGGAATTTGGCAATCGCTCCGCCGCCATCGATCTCCACCGCCTCGTACAGCTCATCCGGTATGCCCTGCAGGGAGGCCAGAAACACCACGATCGTGGCGCCGGCTCCCCAGATCGCCATCAGCCACAGGGAGGGTATTACCGTATGCTCGTTATAGATCCACTCCTGGGGCGGCAGCCCAAACCATCCCAGAATCGTATTGAACAGGCCGTAGTCCGGATTGTAGAGCCAGGTCCACAAAATGGAGGTGGATACCACCGGCACAAGACAGGGCAGATAAAATGCCGTGCGGAAAAAGGCGCGGAATTTGATCCTTGTATTCAAAACAAGCGCCACCAGCATCGACCAGATGATCGGCAGGGTGGTAGCGCCTACCGCGTACAGCAGCGTCGACCACAGTGAGTTCCAAAAATAGGGATTCTCCGTCAGGAGATGGATATAGTTATCCATCCCCACAAACTTCGGTTTCGACAAGGTATTCCAGTTGGTGAAGCCGAAAAAGAAGGAGGCCGCAATAGGTATCAGCGTCAGGCCAAAAAAGCTGATTAGAAAAGGGGACAGAAACAGATAGCCCTTAATGGCATCCTTTCTCTTCCTCGCGGTCATTGTGGCAGCTTTTTTCCCTCGTCCCGGGCCCGGCGATTTGCTTGTCTTTCCATTCATAAACTGTTTCACTCCTTTTTACCGTCACATTTCAAAATCGGGAGAATGGACAAACTCTATGGTATCCCGCAGATTCTGAAGTACCTTCTCCACCGCGTCCTTGGGCAATGCGGAGTTGCGGTACACCTGGTCGATGGCCGGCCAGGCCGCCCCCAGCAGATGCGAGGTATAGGGATAATAGAAATAGGAATTCTGCCTGACGCCGCCGCTTAAGGTATAATCGATAACAGCCGACTTATACTCTTCCACATGGACATCCTCATCCAGCCACTGATTGATGTATTCCTCCTCCGTGTACCATTTGGTCTCGTTGGGCATCCACAATCCGTTGTTGAGAAGGGGCGTCATATTGGCAGGATCCATCAGAAAGGTAAACAGCTTTTTGCACTCCTGGGGATGCTCTGTGGACTCAAAGATCACAATGGGCGACCCGCCGTTGACACTGACAGACTCCTTGAACTTAGGCAATACGCCGATCCCGTAGTTGAGTCCCTCATCCTTCGCCGCCTGATCCAGCAGCATCACATTATTCTGCATGTCAATGCACATGGCCACCGTGCCGGAGCTTAAGGAGGAGACAATGGTGGGCAGCGTGCCCTGCATCGTAGGCGTCGGTGACACATGGTGCACATAGATCAGATCCTGAATCGCCTGCAGAACCTCAATGGTCTCCGGCTTATCCAGCAGAATCTCCTCCGTCTCATAATCTACGATCCCGCCGCCGTTGCTCCACATGAGGGTCTCGAAGATCAGGTTATTCTGATAGAGGTTGACCCCATAGGTGGCGATGCGGCTGCTGTTGAACTCCGCGGAATCGCCGCTGTTGCCGCTGCGGTCCTTCGTCAGCTTCTTGGCTGCCGTCAGGAATTCATCCCAGGTCCAGGCATCCGCCACATCCGCCGGCGGATACGCCAGCCCCGCCGCGTCAAACAGATCCTTGTTGTAGAACAGCAGCGCAATCTCGTTGGCCACGCTGGCCGCCACCACCTTGCCGTCCTTATCGGTGAACTTACACATCTCAAGCTTATCCTTCAGCGGGCTCTCCTCAAACATGCTGGAGAGATCCATCAGCTTGCCGTTCTGCGCCCACACCAGCACCGAATTCTCCGGAAAATATCCGATATCCGGCAAGGTATCGCTGACCGACATGGCCGTCATTTTAATCTGATACTCCGCTGGAATAAACATGATCTCCACATGGATATTCGGATTCTGATCCTCGAAGCGCGAAATTGCCTGTGTGATTACCTCTTTCCCGGTACCGGTCTCCCAGCAGGAAAAAGTGATCGTCACGTCCTCGCCGCTATTGCTGCCATCGTTGCTCTTCTCCTCGCCGCAGGAACACATTGTCAGCATCATAGCGACAGCACAAATCAATGCCAAAGTCTTTTTTATCATATTCATCGTCCATTCCTTTCCTCTCACTCAGGCGCAAATAGCGATGAAAAATCTTATTTTTCATGCTATCTTCCTTCTATCAGGCGAGATTCACCGGGCGTTCAGCCACACCGTCATCTCTCCCTCGCCTCGGTTGTTCCACAGATAATAGGGAATCAGCTCCACAGCCACTGCATCGGTCTTAGGCCGTTCGAAGGTATACAGCGCTTCTGTTGGCCGCACTTTCTGACCCTTCAGACGGATTCGGTGCAGTTCACCGCCTAACTGTTCCTCCCGGGAAGCATATACTTCCGGCTGGCCGTCTGCTTCCACCGTAATGGCAAAGACATCCTCCCCATTGTCAGCCTGCTCGGCACAGTACACCAGATAACCTTTTTCCACGGCAGCCTTGCCGCAGTCGGCATCCACATGGGGGTTGGCATACACAAAGCGGGGCTGCATATGGAAATCAATCTGGACGCAGTCTCCCTCCCGAAGATTCTTTAGAGGAATATAGCCATCTTCGCATGCCAAGGTGCAGTTCTCTCCGTTGCGGCGCACAACCGCCTCTCCGCTCCAATAAGGCTTTTTCAAGTAAACCGTGCCGGTAATGCCGGTTTTTGCCGTTACCCGCAGGGTTCCTCCCCAGGGCTCGCTTCCCTCAACCAGCAGCTTCTCCTTCTTCCCTCCCCGCTCCAGCTCCAGTTCGTTGGATATGAGCAGGTTCAGATAGATGCGGTCATCGTCCGCCACATACAGGTAATCGTTCAGGGAGAGAATCAGCCGGGCCAGATTGGGCGGACAGCAGGGACACAGCATCCACTCCTCCCGTTTGGTGCGCACCTGCCACAGATCCTGCCGGTAGACGGCGGTGGCCGGCTTCATGGACAGAGGATTGACATAGAAGTAATGATCCCCATCCGCCGAGATCCCGCACAAAACCGTATTGTACAGAGCCTTTTCCATCTGATCCGCCACCGCTGCCTCCGGCTGAAGCTTCAGAAGCGCCCGGGCAAACATCATCAGACCAACACCTGCGCATGTCTCGGAATAGGCGGAATCATTGGGCAGGTCATAGGCGGAGGTAAAGCGTTCCCCGTGGTGCTCGCTTCCCACGCCCCCTGTAATGTAGAGCTTCCGCTTTGTGATATCCTCCCACAGCGTTCGCACCGGCTCAAGAAGCGTCTCATCCTTTGCCACCGCCACCAGCTCCGCCATGGCCGTGTACAGATACGTCGCCCGCACCGCGTGTCCCAGCGCATCCTTCTGCTCCCGCACCGGCTGGTGCGCCTGATAATATTCCAATCCTACATCCGGAAGACGCACACTGTCTTCATCCAGGAACAGGCAGCGGCCAACCCCGCGGGTATCTACAAACCGTCTTGCAAGGGCTAAGTACTTTTCTTCTCCGCACAACAGATACAGCTTGATCAGCGCAATCTCGATCTCCTCATGTCCATCGTAAATCGGATGATCGGCGCCCATGACCATATCGTAGATCAGATCCATATAGCGTATGGTTATATCCAGCAGGCGGCGACCGCCGCCTGTCAAATAATACGCGATTCCAGCTTCGAGAAAGTTTCCTGCGTTCAGCAGTTCGTGACCAGTGGTAAAGTTGGTGAAGCGCTTGCCCGGCTCGTAGAGTGTGTAATACGTATTCAGATAACCGTCCTCTCCCTGTGCCCGGGCCAGCAGATCGATAGCGTATTCCATGTGCTCCCGGATCTTCTCACCCGCCCCCAGCGCCAGGCCATAAGCGGCTGCCTCCATCCATTTTCCCAGCTCGTGATCGGAGAACCAATAGCTGCCCGGGAATTTTTCCGTCATGTCCCCCGCCATGATACGAAAATTATCCACACAATGGCTTCTGCCCACCTTCTCTATCTCAATTTCTCCGTTCAGGATACGCCACTGCTTCTCCAATACCTTGTCCCGGAACATCGTCTGGATCCTGGGCCAATATTCACCGGTCAGCTTTACCTGTGCTATGCCCGGACTATGCAACACCTTCTTGTTATACAACATGTATCTTCCTCTCTTACTTCTCATTTTATTTTAATCTGTCGAATCGCTCTGATCTGTCGATTGCGCCTCTTGAGTCTCATCGGGCAATGCCGCCGATCCTTTTCCTTTCCGTCTAATCAGGATGCAGACCACCACAGCTGCCACCACAATCACACCGATGCCTATTCCCAGAGCCCACGGGAGCGCCGTATTCTCCGGCTTGGTATCCTTTTTTACGGCATTCTGATCCACTGTGACCTGACGGGGCGGCTCCTTTTCCTTCGTCGGCTCCTTCTGCTCCGGCGTCGTCGGCTCTGGATCCGCCGGCTCCACATAGGGCGGCGCGTCCTTCTGGGCAGTGGCGGAAAGAATCAGGTTGATGCCGAAGATCTCCGGCTGCCAGTCAAATGGATCGCTGGGGCGCAGACAGCTTTCGTACATGCCGATCTGCGTGCGGGTATCTCCGCTTAGCCTCACGTCATTGTAGATGAACATGGTCTGAATCTCCATGCCCTCCTTCACATCGTCCTTAGACAAGGTGCAGTCGTCCACCTTTTCCGCAATATCGGTGATCAGCTCGTCCCATGGGATACAGAGTTCAAAGATCCATCCCTCCGCGGTCTCTTTGCCGCCGCAGCTCCAGGGCACTTCTGCCAGGTTGGCGATCATCTCGTTCTGCACCAGCTGTCGGAGCAGATAGACCGTCCCGTCCGCGTTGACGCCGATGGTATACATGGGTGACCGGCGGCCGCCCCGGGCCTCGGCGTCCAGCAGCATCTGGCCCGCCAGGGTGGGGCCGGGGTCCAGAAAGATCTGAATGTTATCTCCATTGAATTGCCAGTTGTTGTCGCTGTCCACATAGCCCCGGGCCGCTGTCTCATCCTTGATGTCAAAGGCCAGATACAGCCCTGTGTCGTCCCACAGCTGATAGCTTGTGATCTTCAAAGACTCCGGCACCTGGGAATTCGTAAGCACATCCGGCAAAGCCTTCAGATTGGTGTGATCCAGCTCCAGCTTCCGGGCGCCGTCGTACTCGCCTTCTGAGATAACGCCGTCCGGCGTGGGCGTGCCATAATAAGTTGTTACATCGCCTACCGGCCCTTTCATATCGGCTGCGCTGGCTGGGATCGTCAAAGATGCTGTCAGCATAACTCCAGAAAACAGTGCCGCTAAAATCTTCCCTTTTTTCATTTTACATACTCCCTTCTCTTCTTGCCTGCCAGTGCGACAATCACAGCTGCACTCAAAACGGCCAATCCCATCATTGCCACAGGGAATTCGTCGCCCGTCTTTGGAGCGGTATCCGGCGTGGTCTTATCCAGAACAAATCTGACCCCTGCGTAATCCGGCTCCAGCGCAAACCAGTCTGAGGTAACGGACGCATATTGGCCGATGCCCGCGCCATTCTTGTCAAAATCATAGTAAACCGGCGTGATATTAATCTCAAAGCCTTCCCCGATCACGGTGCCGGTGGCAACGGCCTCCACATCGAATACCGCTTTGCCCAGCTTCTGATTCATATCCTGTGCCAGCAGCCACCAGGGAATCAGATACTCACCGCTGAACCCAACGGTTTTGCCGTCCTTTTCGATCGCTTTTCCGGCACACAGCTGTGCCAGCCCATCCACCAGATGCATGTTGCTCTCATCCGGCACCCACTGGTGCAGCCACAGGAAGGTACCTGCGCTGTCCAGCAGAGAATTGAAGCGCGGCCCACGATTGCCGCCAAGAAGGGGTGAGCTTGCATCCGACAGTGCCTGCCCTTTCAGGGAAGCGCCTCCTTTGGCGGAGGAGCCAAGGTCGATCAGCAGCGCCAGCTGATCCGAAGAGTAGCTGCCCGGTGCGCCGAAATACGTGGTGCTGTCATTGACGATATATCCTACATACAAGCCTTCCTCGGACCACATCAGGTGCAGCTCGATGCGAAGATCCTCCGGCACCGCCTTTTCGCCGGAAAAATCCATTTTCAGACCCTTCAGATTTTTCGCCGTCAGCACATAGGTGGACGACTTGGGATACTCATCCGGAGAGATCACACCGTCGATCACCGCTTTTCCGTAATTGCCATAGAACTTCACGGAACTGCTGCCTGTGTTGTCACTGCCAGAATTGTTGTCTCCCGGATCGGCGCCTGTGTTGTCTCCGTTCGGCTTGTTGTCTCCTGTGTTATCGCCCGTATTGTCTCCACCTGGCTTGTTATCTCCTGTATTGTCGCCTGTATTATCTCCCGTATTGTCGCCTGTGTTATCACCCGGGTTGTCCTTGCTTTTCAGCGTAACATTCACCCCTGCAAAATCCGGTTCCAACGCAAACCAGGTAGAACTCACCGCCGCATACTGACCAATAGGAGAACCGTCGGACGCGTAATCGTAATAGAGCGGCAGAATCGAAAGCTCAAAGCCTGCACCGATCACGTTGCCGGCAGCCACAGCCTCCACATCGAATGCCTCCCTGCCCAGCTTCTGATTCATATCATCTGCCAGCAGCCACCATGGGATCAGATATTCACCGGTAAATCCGGTTTCAGTGGTCTTGCCGGCACACAGTGTCGAAAAGCCGTCGATCTGGTTGAGGATCCCTTCTGCAGGAACCCACTGATGAAGCCACATAAAAGTGCCGTCAGCATCCAGGTAGGAATTGAATCTGGGAGCGCGGTTTCCTCCTATGGCCGCCGCATCCGCCAGCATCTGCCCTTTTAGGGAAGTGCCGCCCTCCGCGGAGGAGCCAAGGTCGATCATCAACGCCAGCTGATCGGCCACAAAGGTGTTGGCCGCCCCGTGATAGGGTGTGCTGTCATTGACGGTATAACCAATGGACAGACCGGCTTCCGACCACATCACATAGAGGTCAATGGTAAGATCCTCCGGAATGGCAACTCCGCCTGTGAAAGCCATATCCAGTCCCAGAAAATCGGAAGCCTTCAGGGTGATCCTGGAGCTTTCGGGATATTCATCCGGCGAGATGACGCCGTCCACTGTGGCCTGACCGTAATCGCCGCCCTTCGCCTCCGCCGCCGATACGGGAAAAAGTGGCAGGGCGGTGCCCATCAGCAGAACTGCCAACAGGGTCGGCACAATTCGTTTCCATGCAAAAGCTGCATGTTTGGTTGTTTTCTTGTTCCTTCTTGTTTTCATGATTTCACGTTCCTTTCTTCCTTTTTTATTTGGAGATACGAAGTTCATAGGCACTGCCAGCTGGCGCTGTATAGCTGATCCTGGCCTCTTGCTCACTGTTGATGCTGACCTTATCGACCACGGCGCCGTTCACGCTGACGGTGTAGGTTCCCGCCGTAAAACCGGTCAACCGAATATCTGCCGTATGCTCACTGCCTGTCACGTTATCCACCTTGGCAGACAATGTGTCCGCGTTTTTGCCGATCTCCAAAGAAGCAAATTGATCCTGGAGAAGTTCGGCGCTTACGACCTCTTCGAAATTGAGCAGGTGCACACGCTTGCGAACGCCATCCTTTGGCGTGATCGTAAACGCCTCTGCTGTTTCGCTCACCCTGCCGCCGTAGGCATATATTCCAAATACCGGATCATCTGAAATAACGGTGGATGCCATGTGAAGCGCCGCCCAGAAACCAAGGGCACTTTCTCCCGATGTGGCCAGACCGCCCTTATAGATCGGCAGTATCTGTTCCCAGGCATTCAGGCTGTGCATGGTCTCCCCCTTCCGCCCCTGATAATACCAGATGGAGGAATACAGATTGTTCGGGTTATCGTCATAATAACCGGAGTTGATCAATGCCCATCCGGCCATATACGAGCCGTAAGCCAGCTTGATATCATAGGCCCGGTCTGCGGAGTAGTTCAGCGTATAATCCAGCAGGGACATTCCGCCAACCTGAGTCATATAGCGCAGGCATACGCCGCCGTCCTGGGAAGGAAGATCGGAGCCGTACAGATACCATACCGGCGTCTGTCCGCGGGTGGCGATATTGGTAGCCGTAACCTCCTTGACCAGTTCCTCATCCTCAATCATCTTTGCATAGCTGTAAACTGCCTCATATGCAGCGGTGTCAAAGGCCGATTCGCTGGTATATGGATAATCCTCCTTCTGGTAATATGCCGCTTTTTCGTCCAGCTGCTCCTGCAGCCAATCTGCCTTATCGGTCATCCCCTCTTTTTTCAGAGCCTCCACCAGCTCCTGGTACATGGTCTCACCCATATTGCCGTAATGGATACCGCCCTGCCCCCGGTCGTCCATACCAAGAGGATACATCCAGGCCGTGAAGAAGGTATACGCCAGGTCATAGGCCCGTGTCAGGTATTCCTCCGCCGAAAGCATTCCTGCAATGTCAAAATCGTAATAGGAAGCAATGCGGTACATATTGTAATAAGTATTGATGAGGTGTGGATAATTGTAAGAGCGCCAGCAGTCCTGGTTGCTGTCACGCCCATCCGGATCCATGCGGGGATCCGTCTCCCACTCTCCCAGATATCCCCAGGGCGCGCCCCGGTGCAGATGGGCGGTGCCATCCTCGTAGATCTCTGTCATGGTGTCGTATATAAAAATATTCAGGTAATCCACCAGCTGCTTGATCTGGCTTTCCTCGGGCCAGTAGACATTTTTCTCGGAGAGGTAAAGCCCCGGGCTATAGCCCATCTCATCGCCGCCGCAATGCCACCATCCGGTGGGAAAATAGCCGGCTGTCTGCTGGTTTTTCTCATCAGTCAGGCCATCGCCCGTAAGATTTTCCATCACCATATCCCAGGGCAGAAAGCCCATGTAGGCGGGATCCTCCGGATCTGTCTGCTGCTGATTAGCACAGATAAACGCACAGTTTTTCTGGATCAGCTCCTCCAGGGGCTCTGTGACAAAATACAACAATGCCATCTCGGAACCGTCCTCGCACCGAATCGTGATACGATTCTCGCCCAGCTGGCCAAAGGTCAACTGATACGGATGGTGATCCCCCTGCTCTTCCAGGGCTTCAATCGCCGTCTCATCCGCATATTGTCCTTCCACCGCCACAATCTTCTGCTTTGTATGCAGATCCAGGGAGACCGGCAGATCGGTAGATGTAACCATACCGGGCAGGGAGGTGACGGCAATCTTCTCCCGCTCATACAGTACCTGGTTCATCTGTTCAAAGGTGTCCGCCCAGGAGAAGCCGAAGGTATAAGTGATCTCCTGGCCCGCCTTTAGCAGTAACGTGGAGGAAGGCAGCGTCTCCGTTCCCGGTGCGTCCATCACTTTCTTCCCAGCGCAGGTGTAGATGGTCTGACACTCGTACTGTGTGGCCATATCCGGCCAATTCTGATATTCAATACTGGTCATACCTTTGGGATACATCATAAGAATCGGACCATCGCCGCAGTTGCGGCTGGCATAAAAGTAGCTTCCCTGATACGCCACGCAGGAATGTGCGTAGGTCGTCTGCTCATAAAATTCTGTGACTGTTCCATTTAAAGGAGAATTGAACATCAGTGGAAATCCGATGCTGCCAAATTCGATGGCCTTGTCCGAGGTGTTGCTGACCGTAACCTCCCAGATCAATTCCTCTCCCTCCAGCCGATAGCTTTCCCCCAACGAGAAATCACGAATTCCGTTTTCTCTGGCCGATGCATTTAAATACTCCACCAGCAGCTCTTCCTCGCCTCGTTTGCTGACCTCACGGACATCCTCCGAGCTGGTGGTGGAAGCCTCCTGCCAGTCACCGCCCTCAAATCGGTATTCAAAATCCACATCCCCCAGCCATTTGGAACCGGAGGGGCGGCCAATGAATTCATCGTAACCTACCACAAAATTAACCAGATCCTTATCCTCCATATTCTGAATGCGGTTAATACCGCCATTACCCGTATAAACGCCAACATAGAACAGCTCGTTTTTAATCCCGGTCATCCCGGGATTAAAAACGAGCTGTTCTATGTTGGCGTTTATAC
>CABQGZ010000045.1 GCA_902463835.1 uncultured Lachnospiraceae bacterium | reverse complement strand
GTTTGTTCAGGTGGCGGTGGCGATACCAATGTATTTCGTGATCGTGTATACGGGACTGAAAAATAATTTTCTTGCAGGTATTCTGCCGGCTCTGGTGACGCCTACCGGTGTGTTTTTGGTGAAGCAGTTTATTGATCAGCTTCCGAACGCGCTGATCGAGGCGGCGGTAATCGACGGCGCCACAGATTATCAGATTGTCAGAAAGATCATCTTTCCGCTGGTGAAGCCTGCGCTGTCAACGGTTATGCTTCTGGCGTTCCAGGGAGCGTGGGCGGATACCACTGCATCTACATTATATCTGGACAATGAGACCTATAAGACCTTTGCATATTATATCGGAACGTTGGGCGTGGGCGGAAGCGTCATTACCCAGGGAATTGCTGCGGCAGGGGCGTTGATCATGCTGGTTCCCAACATTGTGTTGTTTATTATCATGCAGTCAAGGGTTATGAATACCATGGCAAGTTCAGGAATTAAGTAGATCCGGTCTTTAGGAGATGAAAATGAGAAAAAAGCGAAGAAAAATATTATTGCCTGTGGTTTTGTTCTGTGTCGTATTTTTGACCAATGCCGGTACTGTAACGGCAGCAGAAGGGACTACTTATACCTATACGATCTCGGTGGATGGTGAGTTTATCCGGACGCAGGAGGCATATCTGGTCAGTACTGTGTATCTTCAGCGGGACGGACTGGTGCAGCCGGATGACCTGTACGTGTATGGAGATGAAATCTATATTGCAGATACGGGAAACAGAAGGCTCGTGGTATTTAACAAGAAGGACCATGCTGTGGAAAGTATAGAAAATGAGATGTTTGTCTCACCCTGTGGTCTGTTTGTGACAGAGGATAAGGTCTATGTGGCGGATTCTGGCGCAGGAGCAGTGTTTATCTGCGACCGTCAGGGAACGGTGTTGCAGTCGATCCTAAGGCCAAAGGATTCTCCCCTGATGAGCAAGACAGCGATATTTAAACCCACAAACGTGGTGGTCTCTGACGATGATAATATTATTGTGGTAGGGGAAGGCTCTTATGACGGATTGATGCAGTTTTCCGGCGATGGGGAATTCCGCGGATATTTTGCGGCAAATCCCAGAAATCTGACTTTTATGGAACGAATCCAGGAACTGATTTACACCAGAGAACAGAAAGACCAGTTGGAGAGCAGAAAACCCAGAGCAATCCAGAATATTGATCTGTCCGCGAGAGGGCTGGTGTACAGCGTTACCCAGAGTGCGGAGTATAATGCAGCTCTGAAAGCGTCGAGTACAGACACCTCCAACACGCTGAAGCTCCACAATATGGCGGGAACCAATATTCTGTCTCCTGGCAAAACTCTGGATGATGAGTGGAATTTCGTGGATGTGGCAGCCGGACTGTATGGAAATGTGTATGCGCTTACCCAGACCGGATTGATCTATGAGTATGACAGTAATGGAAATCTGGTTTTTTCCTTTGGCGGACGTGCTGTGTCCAATGACAGATACGGATTGTTCTCCTCAGCGGCGGCCATTGATCTGGACGATCAGGGATTTCTCTATATTCTGGACAAGGAGCGGGGCTTCATACAGGTATTTGCGCCTACGGAGTTTGCAGTGCTGACTCATCGGGCCATTTATGATCTGGAAAGGGGCAATTATGCAGACAGTGAAAAGAACTGGAAGGAGATTCTGAAGCTAAACGGTATGTCCAAAATTGCGCATGTGGGATATGGAAAGAGCAAGTTGAGACAACAGGAGTATGCAGAGGCGTTGGAGCATTTCCAGATTGCCAACGACAGAGCCAATTATTCCGAGTGCTTTTGGGAGATTCGAAATGTGATCATCAACAGATACATTGTATGGGTGGTGGGAGCGCTGCTTCTTCTGATGGTGGTATTCATGATCAAAGGGGCTGTATGTCCAAGAAGAAGGAAGAAAGCCTATGATACCAGGGGAATCCGGGAGATTCCAGCAAAAGGACCTGTCAGGATACTGGAGGATTTTCGCTATATTGGGACAATGCTGCGGCATCCCATCGACGCCATCTATTACATCAAGGTAGGTAAACGAGGAAGCCTGACTTCTGCCTGTCTCATACTTCTGCTGGTTTTTGTGGTATATATGGCGGATATTCTGGGAAAAGGCTTTATTTTCAACGAGAACAGTCTTGCCAGTCTTACCCCGCTGCTTTTGATGGCAATTTATTTTATCATTCTGATCGTGTTTATCGGGGGAAACTATATGGTGTCTTCTATCAATGAAGGGGAAGGGACGATAAAGAATATCATTATCATAGTGGCGTATTCCCTGACGCCATACCTGGTTATGACGCCCATTGCCGTGGCCTTAAGTTATGTGCTCACTCAGAATGAAGCTTTTCTCATCACTTTGGTGTGGGCCATCGGAGTGGTATGGTCGGCGGTGCTGATTTTTTTAAGCATATTAAACACGCATAATTATACGTTCCGGCAGACGGTAAAAAATATCCTGTTGACTCTATTTTTTGCAATTATTGTCCTGGTGCTTGTAGCGATTCTTTATCTGGTCTGGGATAAGGTCATGGAGTTCGTGAATGAAGTGGTATCGGAGGTGATGTATCGTGTCCAGGGGTAAAAAGCTCACAGGTGTCGGTTTGGTTTGTGCGCTTTTCATGATAGCTGCTGTAACCTACGCGGCAAAGGATGGAAAGGCTAAGGGAGCCGGAGCGGATTTCGTTGTGCCGGATTCTTCCTCTATGGATGTCAGCTCTTGTCGGTATACTCAGACGGAGGAGGACAGAGAGGCGCCTAATAAGCTGGCGGAATTAACGGGATTTGAGTGTAAGATGGAGAATGACAGTCTGGCGCTCTACTATTCGGAAGAAACAGCGGGGATCCGTATTCGGAACAAGGAATCAGGCTATGTGTGGGGCGGATTGCAGGAAAAGAAGCCGGAGGATCTGAATCAGAAGTGGTCTGCCATGGCGAATTCTATTATCACTATAGACTATCTGGACGCCAAATGTAAGTCCAACCGGCTGGCTCTTGGCGACAGTGGCCATATCCAGTTTGAATGGGGAAAGGAGGAGTCTGTCTGTACGGTTTCTTTTGGAGCCATAGGGATTTCTCTGGCTTTTACCATGAAGCTGAATGATGACCGGCTCACGGTGGAGATCTTGCAGGACTCCATACAGGAAAAGGGTGAAAATAAGCTGCAGTCTGTCTGGATCCTGCCGTTTCTGGGAACGGTCAGAGAGGATGAGACGCCGGGGTATATCTTTGTGCCGGATGGATCCGGAGCATTGATCCGATATAATAAGAGTGGAACCTACAGCTCCGTCTATGACGAGAGAGTGTATGGTAAGGATGTATCGGTGGATCGGTTGTCTACAGCGGGAGATCTGGTTGCCAAGAGGAACAACGATTACCTGGTGGAAACTTTTGGAGTTACCGTCCCGGTTTACGGTTCCGTGCATGGCGTAAATCAAAATGCCTACATGGCAGTTATTGAGAGTGGGATGGAGTACGCTTCTATATATGCATCTCCTGCCGGAATGGTGACGGCTTATAACTGGGCATGCGCCCGGTTTGATTACAGACAGGTATACAGCCATCCGGTGAATAAGGGCGGAAGCGCCATTACAACCACGCAGGAGGCGCCGGAGCACGTGGCGGGAAGGGTTACCTTTTATTTCCTGACAGGGATGGAGGCAAATTATTCGGCCATGGCTGTAAAGTACCGGGAAACTGCAAAGGACAGCGGAATCCTGGAAAACGCGGAGCGCACGGAAGAGAACATTCCCCTGTATCTGCGTATCGTGGCAGGCACGGTGCAGGAGGGGATCCTTCTGGATGGATACAACAGGCTGACATCCATTGGGGAAGCGCAGGATATTGTCACAGACCTTTTGAAGAACAGCATACCGAATCTGACAGTGGCCTATGATGGATGGCAGAAGAGGGGGATCGGCGGCGCCAGATATGGAACAAAAGCTATGGATAGCAGACTGGGAAGCAAGGGAGATCTGTTGGAGCTGCGCAGACTTGTCCAGGAAGGCAACGGAAGATTTTATCTGTCCCTGGATCCAATCAGCTTCAACGAGGATCAGGCGAGAACTGCGTCTACGGCGGCGTTTACGATCTCAAAAAAATATGCCTCCTACACCAGAAGTAACCGGGGGTTAATGTATCCCACAGAATATTATGCCCATCCCTCCAGAGTAGTGTCTGTGCTGCAGAAGGTGGAGAAGGAATATGACGGCTATGGGTTTGACCTGGCAAATATCGGAGCTATGATATACGGAGATTATTCCAAGAATGAGAAGATGTCCAGAAGCGGGTGTATGGAGCTGTTTTCCTCTGTGGCGGCAGAAGCAGGAGCAAATCAGGCCCTGGAGCATCCCAACCAGTATATGTGGAACAGTACCGCAGATTACACAAATATGCCCATGAACAACAGTCAGTATCTGTTTGAGACGGATTCCGTTCCGTTCCTGCAGATTGTGTTGAAGGGAAGCATCGATTATTATGCGCCTTATGCCAACCAGGGCTTTTACAACAAGATGAACAGGCTGAAGATGATAGAATACGGCGCATATCCCTCCTTCATTGTCATAGCCAGGGAGAATGAAAGGCTAAAGGATACGCCTCTGGAGGATTATTTCTCATTGAACTACAATGACTGGTCAGACATCATTCGGGAGGTATATGGGTTTGTAAACGGTGCTTTGAAGAAAGTGGAGGGTAGTGCCATTGTGGAGCACAGAATGTTGGCTGTGGGTGTGGCGGCGGTAACCTATGACAATGGAAAGACCATCTATGTAAACTATTTAAACGAAGAATATGTAACCGGGCAGGGCTTACATATTCCGGCACAGAGCTATTTCGTAGCCAATGAATAATCCGATGCAGGATAGGAGAAAAGGATGTCAATAAAACCAAAGGGAAACAGGACGAGATCCGGAATATACGGAAGAAGAAAAAGAAGGAATACATTAAAGGGTATTTTATTTATTTCACCCTGGCTCATCGGCTTTGCCGTATTTACGTTACTTCCGCTGATCAACGGGATTTTGTACAGCTTTCATGCCGTATCCATCAAACCGGGAAGGATCGATCTGAGATGGGCAGGAATGGAGTATTATAACTATGCCTGGAATATAAGCAAGTCGTTTAAGCTGAGCTTATCCTCATCTGCCATGATGATCTGTTTTGCGACTCCCGTTGTGCTGGTGTTCGCATTGATTGTTGCTGTTATGCTGAATCATAAATTTAGGGGAAGAACTTTTTTCAGGGCTGTGTTTTTCTTTCCGGTTATTATAACCAGCGGCCCTGTTATCAGTAAGCTTTTGACGGGTCATGCAGTTGAGTTTACCAAAGAGGGATCACAGATTATGCTTTTCCTGCAGAATCTTCCCAGTGTGCTCAGCGTGCCGTGTCTGTTTGTGTTGGATAATCTTGTGCTGATCATCTGGTTTTCCGGAGTACAGATATTGATTTATCTGGCCGGACTCCAGAGAGTTTCTACCAGTATTTACGAGGCAGCAGAGATTGACGGAGCAGGAGCCTGGGAAAAATTCTGGAAGATAACGCTGCCGCATATGGGGCCGATTATTTTGATTAATGCAGTTTACACCGTGGTTAATATTTCCAACTATTCCGGGCAGACAGTGAATCGGGAAATTTCGGACAATCTGTTTTCCACATCCATGATGTACAGCTTGTCGGCAGCCATGTCCTGGATTTATTTTCTGGTGGTACTCCTGATACTGGCTGTAGCAGGCCTGGTGTTCTGGCTGATCAGCAGGAAGGAGAATGTGCGATGAAGAAAAAGTCAAAGACGCTTGGAGCAAGGATATTTGTATACATGATATTGAGCGGAATGGGCTTTGTATGTCTGTATCCGATCCTGTATATGGTAGTCAACAGTATTATGTCGGTGGCAGATCTGACAGACCCCAGTGTGACCTGGATTCCCACGGAATGGTATCTGGATAACTACAGGACGGCCTTTGAGACGCTGGATTTTGCCAGGAGCTTTGGTATGTCCATGCTGATGAGTCTCGTGCCTGCCATTTTACAGACGGCTGTTACGGCGGTTGTGGCCTATGGGTTGGCCAGATTTAAGATACCTTTTAAGCGGGTGATCCTTGTGCTCATTCTTGTTACTTTTTTGATTCCGACCCAGGTAACGCTGGTGCCCCGCTATGTGCTGTTTGATAACTACCACATGACGGACACCGTATGGGCGCAATTCTTACCTGCCATATTGGGACAGGGAATATACAGCGCAATATTTATATTTGTTTATTACAGCTATTTTTCCTCGTATCCCATTGTGCTGGACGAGGCTGCGGAGATTGACGGAGCGGGAAAATGGAAAATATTTACCCATATTTCCATGCCGATGGCCAGGGGTGCCGCTGTATTAAGTATGCTTTTTTCCTTTGTTTTCTATTGGAATGAGACATATCAGAGCAACACGATGTGGGGCGGAAAGATACAGACGCTGCCCTTGAAGCTGCAAAGCTTTACCTTACAATATGAAGCGCTGTATGGAAAGGACGCGGCGGGTACCATCAATGAATCGATTTCACTGGCAGGTACTCTGCTGTCCATACTGCCGCTTCTGATCATGTATTTGGTTTTCCAGAGACAGTTTGTGGAGAGTATTGAATCAACGGGGATTACAGGAGAATGAGTACAGTAGGAGGAGTAGAGTAGTGAAAGATAAGGAGAAAATTGAAAAAAAAATAGAGGAGCTGCTGTCGCAGATGACGCTCCACGAAAAGGTTGGACAGCTGCAGCAGGTAGCCCCCTCCAAGGTAGGCGGTTTTGAGATGCCAAAGGAGGAAGCCTTCAAGTTATATACCAATGGACAAATGGATGAGAAGACGTATGATGCCATCATAAATCACAGAATGTTAAGTGACCATGAAGAAGAGATCAAAAGAGGCGAGATCGGTTCCTTTATCAGTGTCATGGATGGGAAGAAGGCCAATCAGTACCAAAGGATTGCGGTGGAGGAAAGCAGGTTGGGAATTCCGTTGATCTTTGGACTGGATGTGATTCACGGATTTTCTACCATATTTCCGATTCCGCTGGCGGAATCCTGCAGCTTTGATGATGAGCTGTTTGAGGAGACTGCTCGTGTGGCGGCAAAGGAGTCGGCTGCCGATGGCGTAAACTGGACCTACGCCCCCATGGTGGATGTGGCCAGGGATGCAAGATGGGGGCGCATGGCGGAAGGCGCGGGAGAAGATACATATCTGGCGTCGCGCTTTTCCAGGGCAAAGGTGCGGGGATTACAGGGACAGGATTTGAGTGATGCGGACAGGATTGCAGCCTGTGTGAAGCACTTTGCCGGATATGGCGCAGTGGAAGGCGGCTGTGATTATGATACGGTGGACATGAGCCTGCCCAAATTTTTTGAGACCTATTATCCGCCCTATGAGGCGGCCATTCAAGAGGGATGCGCCTCCGTCATGATGGCATTTAACGATCTGAATGGGATTCCGTGCACGACAAACAAGTGGCTGATCCAGGATCTGCTGAGAAAAGACCTGGGCTTTCAGGGCGTTGTAATCAGCGATGCCAACGCCATCAAGGAATGTATCAACCATGGGACGGCGCTGGACGATGAGGACGCCATAAAACAGTCCATAGAAGCCGGAACGGAAATGGATCTCGGCTCTAATCTGTATGCGGTTCATCTGGAACGGATGGTTGTGGAAGGAAAGGTGGAAGAAAAATATGTGGATGCGGCAGTAAGAAATATTTTGCGACTGAAGTTTGCACTGGGATTATTTGATCATCCATATGCCGATCCGGATCGAAAATCATGTCAGTTAAGTCAGGAGCACCGGGCCATTGCCAGAGATGCCGCCAGAAAATCCATGGTGTTATTGAAGAATGAAGATCACCTGCTTCCTCTATCAAAGGAGAAAAAGATTGCGGTGGTGGGATCTGGCGCCGCGGATAAGAAGCTGATGTACGGCTGCTGGGTCGTTACCGGAGGAGCGGAGAATGCAGTTACGCTGGTGGAGGCCCTGGAGACAGAGGGGTATCATTACCGTTATGGAACGGTCTGTGGAGAAAAAATACCGCTAAATAAAGAAGAACTGCAGGAAACGGTAAAGGACGCGGATGTGGTTATAGCGGCTGTAGAGCATGAGGACTGCGGGGAAGCTCACTCCCTTACCGATATTACCATTCAGGGACAGCAGATTGAGATGCTGCGGGAGCTGAAGAAGCTGGGAAAGCCGGTGGCAGTGGTGCTGTTCAACGGAAGACCGCTGGCCATTCCGGAGCTGTCAGAGCTGTCGGATGCGCTGCTGGAAGCCTGGAACCCCGGAAGTGAAGCTGGAAATGCCCTGACAGACATATTATTTGGAGATTACAATCCCAGCGGCCGTCTTACCGCCACGTTTCCGGTTAAGTCAGGAGAATGTCCGATTTATTACAATCATCCCAACACGGGAAGGCCGTCGGGAGATTACTACTGGACCAATAAGTACAGGGATGTTTTGGAGACTCCACTGTATCCTTTTGGGTATGGACTTGGGTATTCCGAATTTGCTTACGGAGAGCTGGAACTGGAGATAACGACGGATGGATTCCGGGCTTCGGTGGAGGTGAAAAATATCGGAGACTATGAGGGAACGGAGACGGTACAGCTGTACATACACAGGCGGAAGGCAGTGAGAGTAAGGCCGGTGAGAGAACTGAAAGGATATACGAAGGTTTCGTTAAAGCCAGGGGAGAGCAGACGAGTATCACTGGAGGTGGCGAAACAGGATCTGGGTTATTATGATATGGAAATGAATTACCGGACGGACGAGAGTGAATTTGATGTGTGGATGGCACATGACAGCAGCTGTGGAAGCCATGGAGTCGTCAGCGTTTAGGAGGAAAATGAGAGGAATACAGGAAGCTTATGAATGACAGAAGAGAGCAATATTTGTGGATTACCTTTGGAAATGAAGCAAGCACGGATCCAGTGAATCTTTGCAAAGTGGGCAGCAATGTAATGATGGGCCTGGGATATCATGTGAATCCCCAAACCAGAGTGCTGGAAACCAACGATTACTGTAGCTCCAACTGTGTGGATAGCGCCTGGGTGGCGGAGCGTTATGCGTTTGATCCGCTGGCGGAGCATCACATAAGACTGATCGTGGCGGAGGAAAGATATTTTCTGTGGGTGGATGAAGAAAAGCAGATCGATTATCCGCTGCCGGATCACTACAGAAAAGGTTATTTGGGTATCGGAACAGGGTATACGGGAACTGAAATAAGGAATATTACCATAAATTCCGGGAGGAAGAAGCCGGTTGACTGCATCTACTTTGCAGATTGTCAAAAGGAAGGCAGACGAATGAACCTTTCGGAGTTTTATGAAAAGAAAGGGAATACCTACCGAAGAATTTTTAACAGTTCAGGAACTTATTTATCCAATATACCGCTGATGTTTTTTGAAGAGAAAATGGATTGCTTTGTTCTGGAGTTTGATCTTTTCTTTGCGGATTCCATCCGTGAGAATGTCCCTGTGAAACGGACGGAGGATCCCTTCCGAACTTATTGCTGCGCGCCGTATCCCCAGCAGTTGTATGTGGACTGGCATCCATTTCCTGAGGTGACAAAAACGATTCTGCACGACGAAAGCGTGGAACTGCGGATAAAGATGCCGGACTGGGATCAGGGCGTATTAGGCGCGCTGTTCCTCTCCTGTCCAAGTACAGGCGGCATCCGGATTTCTTCAGAAGCGCCGAAGAAGGCGGCGGAAGCCTATGTGGGAGATACCGCGGTATTTGAACCGGAATACTCCCTGCCCATCGATAAGGAGCATTTTCATGGCGAGCTGGTGGGGGCGGACGGTACCAGGGCGAAGATTGTTTGTGAAGAAGCTTATTGGCGAATTGAATTATATGATGCAAAGAAGAATCTGATCCATACCATTCATAAATGGAATCTGTCATACTCCGATGATCGGTTTGTTACACGCCAGTATTCTCTGGAGCTGCCGCTGGCCAGTGACGAAGTAATCTTCGGTACGGGGGAACGGTATAATCATTTTAATCAGCACGGCTGCAGAATGTGTTTCTGGAATACGGACATGTGTTATCATGGCTATTCTTCTCTTGAGACCCATGAATTGTGGAGAAGCTATAAGAACGTGCCGTTGATTGGCAGCGACAGAGGAATCACTTATTTCTTTAATACACCGTGTTATGGAGAAGGTGATTTTGGATATACAGATAAAACAAGAATGAAGCTTACCTTTGATGACAGCAGAGTTGATTTCTATATCTGGACGGGGACGCCCCTGGAAAATCTGGTGAAGTATACGGATCTGACCGGAAAACCGATATTGCCGCCTAAGTGGGCGTTCCGTTACCAGGCGGGAGGCTCCAATGATTTCTGGGGCCATGGCCAGGGAAAGGGAATAGAATATCCCAGGGAAATTACCAGAGCCATGTTGGAGAAATTTAGCGAGATGGGGACTCTGCCCTCAGCCATCTATATGGAGGGAGGCGGCGCGGACGATAAGGTTTGCTATGATCTTTGCAATGAAAAGGATGTAAAAGTCCTGCAGTGGAACTGTGGTGATTTTTTTCCGCAATTTATGCATAAGCATTATCCGGATAAGGATTACAGGGATCTGCCTATGGCAAAAAATATTTTTCATCCGGAGCAGGTCCATTATTTTGGCGATTTTACCCATAAGGATGCGCCTTCTGTCTTAAAGAGTATCCATGAGGAGCGTATCCGCTGGGGACTTCGTGGAGGAATGGTAGATTTCAACGAGCTGGTTCCCATTGACGCCAAATTTGACAATGGTCTGTTGGGAAATAGGATGCATAACTTCTGGGTGTGGTGGTATGCTAAGGCCTATCACGACTTGTATATGGATATGACAGACGGAGACTATCTGTGCTATATGCGCGGCGCCTGTGCCGGATCCCAGAAGTGGAACTGCACCTGGACCGGGGATCAGATGAACAGCTTTGACGGATTAAAGCAGCAGATTGCAGGAGGCTTAAGCTTGTCGGCCAGCGGCTTTTCCATCTGGGGGACAGATCTGGGAGGAATCTCAGGAAAGCCGTCAGATCAGGTTTATATTCGGGCATATCAGTTCTGCGCCTTTATGCCTATTATGCGTACCGGCGGATCTGCCACAAAGCTGCCATGGGATTATAGTGAGAAGGTGCAACAGGTGTTCCAACGGTTTTACTGGCTCAGGGAAAATCTGCTGGATATGATTTACAGCTATGCAATTTATTCCCATAAGACAGGAATTCCCATGACGCAGGCTATGGCGCTGGCATTTCCGGAGTGCAAAGAGATCGCAGGCAATGAAGAACAGTACATGTTCTGCGGCAATATTTTATTTGCTTCCGTATTTCAGGAGGATGCCGTTGTAAAGAAGGTTTATTTTCCGAAGGGACGCTGGTATTCCATGTTCCAGGATGAGATCATCGAAGGAGCAGGCGAAAAAGAGGTGTCCGCGCCGCTGGATTATTCTCCTGCCTATGTCCGGGACGGCGCAGTAATCCCGCTGGTATTGGGTGAGTCCATGGAGCTTATGGAGGCCATGCCGGGCAGCAGACAGAGAGGGATTCTGCTGGCACAGCCGATGGAAACCCGTGATAATTTTGCATTTATAGATGAAAATACGCGGATTGAGATGGTCAGCCAACCAATCGGGGAGCGTGAGTTCGTGGTGGAGATCACTGCCGGAAGCGGGTGGAACAGGGCAGTGATTTTGGGAGAGGCCCTGGAAGTGTTTGTGAACGGCGGAAAGCTTGAGAGGTACGAAGACGTAGGCTCTTTTGGGGAAGGCTATGCGGTGAAGGATGGCAAAACATATGTGAAGGTATGTGAAGGTGAAATAAGTACGATCCAGGTGGCAATGTAACCTCATAGAACTTGGAGAGAAAGAAAAGCCCCCGCTGGAGAAGCGGGGGCTTTTCAGATTATAATGCGATATCGGTTAGTTCCGGCGTTTTATGATGGTTTCGCCTTTTTTCGTTGTAGAAACAAGAGAAGGGTCCATGTTCTTTTGCCTGTATTGGGAGGGCGTTATACCCACGGAAGCCGTAAAAACGCGGCTGAAATACATCTGATCCGGAAAGCCGGTCTGCTCCGCCACCTGCCGGATGGACATGGTGGTGAGAAGCATGGACTTGGCTTTCTCAATTCTCAGATTTGTCAGGTAAGCCTTGGGGCTCATGCCATAATGCTTGGTAAAGGTTTTGGAGAGCCAGCTGGAGCTGTAATTTAATTCGTTGGCGATGGAAGAGATACTTATCTTTTCGTGATAACTGGAACGAAAGGTATCGATCACTTTCTCTAATATGAGGTCATTGTGTGAAGAAAAATAGGTGAGATTGCACACATTCCGGGATATCAGAAAAAGCAACTGCTGAATCAACATGGCTGAGATATCCAGGAAGTGCAGCTTATGGTAAAGTAACTCACTGATGATATTTTCAAATAGGGTATCGTATTGTGCGCAAGCAGTGCCCGAAAAGACACTATCAGATTGCAGTTCCAATCGTTTCAGCATATTGCCTGCATCGCTTCCGGTAAAATATACCCAGTATATATCAGGCGCGTCCGACAGAAAAAATTCGTAGTGTTGAGGTTCGTTGGGCTTATAGATCAGTACGTCGCCTGACGGAACGCAGTGCTGGGTGTTCTTGATGTAATAGTATAATTTGCCGCTTTTTACATAAAGCAGATGATAATCGTGACGACCATCATGGTTTGTACTATAGCTGTTCCGGTTAAAGAGAACATAACGCCCGGCGCTGGTGGCGACTACTGGATAGTCGTAGTTTGGCAAATCTATATTGGAGTCTGGGTAGCAGGAACTGTTTATCGTTAACATACGGTATCCTCCTATAATCGTAA
>CABQGZ010000044.1 GCA_902463835.1 uncultured Lachnospiraceae bacterium | reverse complement strand
CCCTGCTGGTGCTGATACCGGTGATTATCATATATCTGCTGGCTCAGAGAAGATTTGTGGAATCCCTAAGCTCATCGGCAGTGAAAATGTAATGAGAAAATTATCCTCGCAAAAAGAGGTAATTTTATAAAAAAGATTTTTAAAGGAGGAAGAAGTATGAGATTCAAAAAATTAGCAGCGATCGGTCTTGCTGTCAGCATGGTATTTTCTGTTGCGGCATGTGGGGAGAAGCCCGAGGAGAACAATAAGGGGAATGAAGAACCAGGGGACAAGACAAAGGATCCCCAGAAAGAGAAGAGCGGTATCCCGGATGTGGATCTGGGCGGATTTTCCTTTGTGTTGGGAGACTGGTGGTCGCCGGCCGTTTACGAGGAGAAGAGCCCGGTCACGGCCTGGGATCAGATGGTATCGGATTATCATCATGAGATGGAAAAAAAGATGAACTTTACCTTCAGTGAGATTGGCCTCCAAAATAAGGGAAATTACAGTGATGTACTGGTAAACAGCTTTATTGCCAACGACCCCGCCTGCCATGCTTTTTATGCAGAAACATCGGCGCTGACTTCCATGGCGGCGCAGGGACTGCTCTATGATCTGTCCACGCTGGATGCCTTTGATTTTGAAAATGATCCCAAGTGGAGCAAGAAGATCATCGACTATTTCACCATCAACGGAAAGGTGTACGCCGCACGTCCGGCGGAGGATGAGCCGAGACTTGGAATCCTGTACAACAAGCGGCTGCTCTCCGAGGCCGGCGTGGATCCGGAGCTGCCCTATCAGCTTCAGGCCAGCGGTCAGTGGGACTGGGCACATTTTGAAGAGCTCTGCGCAAAGCTTTGCCAGGATACGAACAATGATGGCGTCACAGATATCTATGCCTTCGGCGGAAACGACTGCGAGATGATGTGTGTAGGAATCTATGGAAACGGCGCAGTCTTTGTAGACCGGGATGAGAGCGGAAAGTTTGTTGACGGCACCTCCAAACCGAATTTCCTGGAGGGCCTTACCTGGTCTGTGGGACTTCTGGATAAAGGGTATGTAAAATCCTTCGGTTCCGGGGATGCATGGGACAGCGCTTATGTGGATTTTGCCAACGGACAGATCGGTATGCTGGTGTCACAGACCTGGATCATTACCACTTACCTGGCAGAAATGCAGGACGAATTCGGGTATGTTATGCTTCCGGCGGGACCAAGCGGCCACAACTGCACCAATATGATTCCGACTCCCATCTGCATACCGGCCTGTCTGGATCAGGAGACAGCAAATAAGACTGCCACCATCATCAACAGCTGGTTTGACGAGCGAAAGAATATTGAAGGGGCGGAAGCCATGAACGTGACGTTCAAGGATACTTATTACAAGCAGTTCCGGGACGCAAAGGCGGTAGATGAAACGGTGAATTCCATGGTGACGGATCCCAAATGCCAGGTATATGACAGCTACTACCTGATTCCCAATTATGAATACTTTGGGTACCTGGTGGAGGTGGCGGCCCGGAGCGCTACTCCTGCGGAGAAGATAGCAGCGCTTCAGCCGGTGAACCAGGCGGCCATTGACGCGGCCAATGTGTTGTTCGGCAATTAAGAGGTATTAGAATGGAGCTTTTAAATATTTTAAGTGATGAATTTCGGACGTACGGAAGAATCTCCGTGGAGTATGACTGCGAACCGCTCTTAAAGGCCATGAGCGCCGTGCCGATGCTTCCGGGTGTGGAATATAAGCCTTCTGTGAAAGGTCTGGAGAAGTTGGATATCTGCAGTCAGCTGTCGGAGCGTGAATTCGGGCAGATGCCGATTCAGATGGGATATTGTGCCGGACACAGCCAGAAAATGAATGCCATGGAATTCCATAAATGCAGCGAGTGGAATCTGGCATGCACCGATATGGTGCTGCTCCTGGGAACACGGCAGGACATCGATGAAAAGACCATGACCTGGGATTCCGGGTTGGCCAAGGCCTTTTATGTGCCTGCAGGAACAGCCTTTGAGACGTATGCTACAACGCTGCACTATGCGCCCTGCGGCTATAAAGGCAATGGTTTTCGCCTGGTGGTGGTGCTGCCCAGAGGAACGAATCTCCCGATAGAAAAGGGGGAGCAGGAGCCAAAGGGAATGGATAAGCTGCTGGCCGCCCACAATAAATGGGTGCTGGCTCATCCGGATGCTGGAGAAGAAGGATTATACATCGGTATTACCGGTGAGAATATCACCGTATAAGGAAAAGCAAGAGCCAGGGATATTCCCTGGCTCTTGGTATATGCAGCGTGATGACAGGAGTTGTCTCCAATTCAGACAGCGGAGGACAAGGGGGTAAAATCCGTGTAGAACTGTCGGTACTGGGCCGGAGTCATCTGGAAGCGATTCTTAAAACAGGTGCAGAAATAAGGCAGATTCCGGTATCCCACCAGCTGACAGATATCCTTCACCTTGGTATCTGTCTCCAGAAGAAGGTCCACAGCCTTCTCCATGCGGTAGGTGTTGATGTAGGACAACAGACTCACACCTATGTACTTGCTGAACAGCATGCTGAGATAGCAGGGGCTTAAATAAACCTTCTGGGCCAGGTAGTCCAGACTGATATCCTGGGTATACTCCTCATGAATAACAGCGAGAACCTCCTGTATGCGCAATTGCATAATTTCAGCTTGATTTACTTGACACATAACGCACCATCCTTTCATAAATCCCACAAACATTATCGGTAAGTTGAAATATCGTAATGTGATATATCATAATATGATATTACACTATGAAGCAAGAAATGTCAACAAAAAAATGAAGAAAAAGTGTAAAAGAATCTGAAATTGAAAGGCGGTGTATTTACTTTTATAATAAAAACAGATGCAGTAAAAGAATTGTTCATATTCGTGACACTGTAATCATAGAGAAAGGGAGAATTATGTTATGGTACGTTTCAAAATTGCGTTAGTTGGAACCTCACAGCTCTCTTTTCCGGGGGATAAGGAGACAGCTTACCGGAGAAGCAGTGAGGGAATGAGAAAGCTGGCAGAGCAGTGGGACTTCGACCTGTTTGTATATGAGAAGCAGGTGATCACAGAGGCGGACGCCCTGGAAGCCAGGAGTGTTCTGGAGCAGGAGGAAGTGGATCTTGTGATGCTGCAGTGTACCAGCTTCGCGGCTGGTCTGGTGGTGAGTACCCTTGCCAGAACAAGAGGAGCCAGATTGGGACTGTGGGCAATCCCGGAGATGCGAAAGAGCGGTGTCGTCTCCTACAACTCTCTCTGCGGCATCAACATGTATTCCGGTATTGTAGCTCATTACCTGAGGGATTACAAGATTGCCACCAAGTGGTTTTTCGGGGAAGTGGAGGATGCTTTGTTTCTTCGCCGGTTCCGGATTACCGTGGCAGCACTGCGGGCAATCAAAAAGATGCAGCATGCCAGCGTGGCGCTGATTGGCGGTATTGCGCCGGGCTTCAATGATCTGTATGACGATGAGCGGAAGTTGCTGAAGTTGTTTGACGGTATGCGCATTAATCGTCTTCACGAGTACGGAGAACTGAAAGAGCTGGCAGAGTCCATGGATGAAGAGAGAGTGCAGGAGAAGATTGCCCAGCTGGAGGCGGAGGCAAAGCCCATCAGCAAAAAGGTGTCAGATCAGCTTCATGCGGTGGATGCTTCCAAAAAGCAGAGCCGGATGTCCCTGATGGAGGTGAACGCCCGCTATGCGCTGGCCTATGATGATTTTATAGCAAAATACGGTTACGATGCGGTGGCGGTGAGCTGCTGGCCAAAATTCCAGGATGACTATCTGTTCAGCGTCTGCGCCGTGGTGGGTGAGCTGAACGACAAGGGCGTGGTGACGGGCTGCGAAGGCGACCTTACCAGCACCATCAGCATGCTTCTGCTCCACTATCTGTCGGAGGATATCACAATGCTGATGGATATGTCATCCATTGACTGCGAGGATAACTCCGTCATGATGTGGCACTGTGGACCTGCCGCAAAGCGGTTTTGTGAAAAGAAGGGCTACAGCTACAGCTTAAACTATTCCGGAAAAGACCATGAGGGCGCAGACCTGGATCATGCAGTAGGTACCGGCATTGTGCGGGATATGGTATTTGACGAAGGCAAGATGACCATTGCCAGACTTACCGGAGAGAGCGATCATATGCTGGTTGTCTCGGGTGTGATGCAGGACGGAGCGAAAGAGAGCTATTGCGGCAGCCGGGGCTGGCTTGGACAGCTGGAGCTGAACCGGAAGTCCATTACCGCTATGGATTTCTTTAACACGGTGATGGTACGGGGCTTCCAGCACCATTTTCCAATGGTGAAGGGGGATTATACCGAGGAGCTTATGGAAGTGATGGCATGGCTGGGACTAAAGCCGGTGGAGGCTGTTCCCTATGAGAATTATCTGCAGAGGTGAGCCCGTGGAAAGATTATTTTGTGTAGGTGAAATGGTGATTGATTTCCTGCCGGGAGAGGAACCAGACAGCTATATAAGAAAGGCCGGCGGAGCTCCCGCCAACGTGGCCATTGCCGTGTCACGCCAGGGCCATGGGGCGGCTTTCGCCGGAATGATGGGAAACGATGATTTCGGACGATTTTTGATCCGGACCTTGGAGGAAAATGGTGTGGAGCCCTGTGTGAGAGAACTGACGGAGGAAGCGGTGACTACCATGACCTTTGTCACTTTGGATGAACAGGGAGACAGAAGCTTTACATTTGCCCAGAAGAGCGGCGCGGATACCATGTTGAAGAAAGAGCACATCACCAGAGAGCAGCTGGAAGGCGCGGATATCATACATGCAGGCTCCTGTTCCCTGGCAAAAGGTACGGCGGCAGAGGCTACAGCCTACGCCATGGAGTGGGGAAAAGCCCTTGAAAAACTGGTATCCTTTGATGTCAATTATCGGAATTTGAAGTGGAACGATAACGAAAAGGCTGCCGTGGCAGCGGTGGAAAAGGTGCTTCCTTTTGTGGATTTCTTCAAGATTTCTGAGGAAGAGGTTGATATGTTCGGCGGGGAGGCCGGGATTCCTTCTCTGATGGAGCGATATGATATTGCGCTCACCGTGGAGACCCTGGGAAGCAGGGGAGCCCGCTGCTATTGGAACGGGAATGTGCTGCAGCGCGATGGAATCAAGGCGGACTGTGTGGATACCTGCGGCGCGGGGGATGCCTTTTGGGGCGGCTTTCTGGCAGCCCTTATGGATGCGGGGATTCATACAGCGAAAGAGCTGTCAGAGGATTTGCTGTACCGCGCCATGGAGCGGGGGAATATTGCAGGAAGTCTCTGTGTGGAGAAGAAGGGAGCCATTGAATCTCTGCCCTCGGCAGAGCAGGTGACAACAAGGGGAAAGGAGCTGTATGGATGGAAAGATTAATATGGCAGGAAAAACAGATCATTTCACCGTCACTGATCTCAATCTGTGACCTTTGCAATCTGGAGCAGTCGGTACATGCATTGGAGGAGGCCGGAATTTCCATGCTGCATGTGGATATTCTGGACGGCCACTTCAGCCCCAGCATGCCTCTTGGACTTGATACGGTGCGCCAGCTTCGGAAAAAGACGGATCTGATCTTCGATGTACATCTGATGGCCACCGCCCAGGATTTCTTCGTGGAGGAGCTTCTTGACATAGGTGTGGAGCAGATTGTTTTTCACGGAGAGATGGAGCCCCATGTGGACCGTCTCTTGAACCGCATCCACCAGGCCGGAGTGCGAGCCGGGGTGGCTTTAAAGCCGGCGACATCTGTCACAGAGCTGGAGTATGTGATTGAAAAGTGCGACACGGTGCTTCTCATGCTGATCAATCCGGGCTTTGCCCAGAACAAATCGGAGGGACAGGTGGCCTATGGAGCAAGAAAGATTGCGGATCTTCGCAGAATGATTGACGGACTTGGGCTGGAGACAAAGATAGAATTAGATGGGCGAATTTCCCGGCAGAATATGGAGGAGTACGGACAGCAGGCAGATATCTTTGTGGCGGGAAGTACCTGCCTTAAGAAGGACGCGCTGTTTGCAAGCGCCAGGGAATTGCTTGACTACCGCAGCCAGCTGCTGGGGCGGCAGGACGCCAACGGTGTCTGAAAGGAGGAAACTATGCAGGAAGTAAATTATCCGGATACCACCGGGGTGGTGTTGGAGGAGCTTGCCGCCGCCCTTGGCAGTGTTCCAAAGGAGAGTGTGGAGGAGCTGATCGCAGCGGTTTTGGAAGCAGATCAGGTATTTTTCGTAGGGGTAGGCAGGGTGCTGCTGTCTCTGGAGGCCATCGCAAAGCGGTGGGCGCACCTTGGAATCCGCACCCATATCGTGGGGGAGATCACCGAGCCGGCCATCACGAAGAAGGATCTGCTGATCGTGGGATCCGGAAGCGGAACGACGCTGTTTCCGGTAGGGATCGCCAGAAAGGCACATGAGATCGGAGCAAAGGTGGTACATATCGGCTCCAACCCCAATAGTCCATTGAAGGAGATAGCGGCCTTTATGGTGCGGATCCCGGTGCGGACCAAGTATTACCTGGAGGATGAAATAGACTCAAGCCAGCCCATGACCTCCCTGTTTGAGCAGAGCCTTCTGCTGCTGGGAGATGTGGCGTCCAAGATGATCATAGACCGCCAGAACCTGGATATGAAGGGCTTATGGCAGTATCACGCGAATTTGGAGTAGAGAAGATGAAAAGGGAAGATTTATTACGTTATACGGGGAGTATCCAGCAGATTGCCTATGCCAGAAGAGTGCAGTATGACGAGGGCAGAGCCAGAGGCCTGCATGCGGTGGAGGTGAAGAATGGCCCGCTGTCGTTCACCATTATGCTGGACAAGTGTATGGATATCAGCGAAATGTCCTTTCGGGGCGAGCAGATGACATTTCTGTCGAAGCCGGGGCTGAATGGGCGCAATCCCTTTGACACAAATGGCAGCGAGGCCCAGAGAAGCATCATGGGAGGATTGTTTTTCACCTGCGGCTATGAGAATATCTGTGCACCTTACCGGGATGGAAACGGAAAGGAATATCCCATGCACGGGCGAATGAGAACCTCGCCGGCGGAGCATGTGAGTATTGAAACCTTCTGGGATGGGGACGAGTATGTGATCGCGGTCAGCGGTGATATCCGGGAGGCAGAGCTTTTCGGGGAGAATCTGCTGCTGCACCGGCGGATCGAGACCTGGCTTGGATCACCGGAGATTGTGGTCACAGATACGATACGGAACGAAGCCTTTCGGGAAGAACCTGTTATGGTGATGTACCATTGCAACCTGGGATACCCTTTTCTGCGTGAAGGTACAAGGCTGATCCTGCCCACAAAAAAGGTGACTGCAAGAGATGCTGTGTCCCAGGAACATATTGGGGAATATGCGGTTATGGATCCGCCTAAGGACAATGAGGAGGAATACGTGTATCTCCACGATCTCTGTGCAGACGAGAAAGGCAGAACCTTTGCGGCGGCAGTCAACGAGGATTGTATGACAGGTCTTGTCATCGGCTTTAGCAGGGAGGAGCTTCCCTTTTTCGGACAGTGGAAGTCCACGGCAAGCGGGGACTACGTGATGGGCTTAGAGCCTGGGAATGCGGCCGTCTACGGGAGAAAATACCATGAAGAACAGGGAACCCTTCCCATGCTGCCGCCCCAGGCGGAGAAAGAGATCACCCTGCGCTTTTCGGTTGTCACAGGGAAAGAGGAGATTGATCAGCTGAAAGTAGCGTGTGCGAGGCTGACGGGCAACTTAGGGTAGGATGACCATCAAATTGTATGAAAAGAGAAAGGAACGAGAGAGATGAAAAGATCAGAGATTAATGCAGTGATCAAAAAATTTGAAGCGCTTTTGGAGGAGCACCGGTTTTTACTGCCACCCTTCTTAAATTTTACGCCGGAGGAGTGGGAGACAAAAGGTCATGAATACGACGAGATTCGCGATAACATGCTGGGATGGGATGTGACGGATTATGGCATGGGCCAGTTTGACACCCTGGGATTGGCGCTGATCACCATCCGCAACGGAAACGTGCACAATCCCAAGTATACGAAATGTTATGCGGAGAAGATCATGATGTGTGACGAGGGTCAGATCTCCCCCATGCACTTCCACTGGAACAAGATGGAGGATATTATCAACCGGGGCGGAAATGACATTCATTTTAAGCTGTACAATGCCACAAAGGAGGAAGAGCTGGCGGATACGGATGTGGAGATCTGCAAGGACGGACGGCGCTATAAGGTGAAAGCCGGGGAGACCGTCATACTGCATCCCGGAGAGAGCATGTCCCTGTACCCCTACTACTACCATGAATTTGTAATTCCAAAGAACGGCAAAGGCCCTGCGCTCATCGGCGAAGTTTCCATGTGTAACGATGACAATACGGACAACCGCTTCTTAAAGCCCTTGGGGCGTTTTCCCCATATTGAGGAAGACGAACCGGCATACCGTCTTCTGTGCACGGAATACCCAGAGGCAAAGGATGAAAACTAACTCTTAAAATAAAAAATACCCCATATTTCTGTTTGGAAGGTACAGAAATATGGGGTATTTTAAATACAGAGAAAAGACTAACGGTGATTGGTATGGACACGAAAATAAGTTTTTCGGAATTCTGTGGGCGTTCTGCCTTCATGATAGCGAAAAAACTTCAGAAAATACTTGTAGTCATCAAAGCCGGCGGCAACGGCGATAGACTGCAGGGACTGATCGGAGTTTAGTAAAAGTGTTTTGATGTACTCCATGCGGGCGTTGTCAATGGATTGCTTTATACTGATGCCATAGACCTGGCGAAATACGCGGCTGAGATAATCCGGGTTATACTGCATCTGGGATGCAACCTCTTCCACAGAAATGGAGCGGTAGCTGTGAGAACGAATCCACTCTGCTGTATGGGCGGCAAGACTGCTTCCGGATACAGGATGCTCTTGTGCCCGGAGTTCTATCAGAATCAGGCGTATCAGATAATCCTGTGCTTCTGCGGGATATCCGCTGGTATTTTCCATATGCAAAAGCTGCCGCATCAAAAGCACAAGCTGATATTCCTGAAGAACTGTTAAAAATTTTGGTGTGGGAGGAAGAGCATCTGTTCGGAAGTGAAGCCAGAAGAAGGATACATTGCTGCTGGGGCGTGTTCCGAAGTGCCGGAGGCCGGGTTCCAGCAGCAGCATCTGCCGTGGATTCAGTTCGTAGTCTTTTCCATTCTCATTTAGATATACCGTTCCCTGTTCCACAAAGATTATTTCATAGGAATCGATAATCCGGCTGCCGTGACACCAGACATCCTTTGAGCGGAACAATCCGCCGCCACAATAAGAAACACACTCGTACATAAGTCGGATTTTCACCCCTATTCTACGAAATATCGCGTTGTGATATTTCAAAAAATAACTTACAATAAGTATACAGGCATTGTATCAAAAGCCAGAATAACAGTCAATAGAAAGGAAGGAGAAAGGATGAAATTTAAAAAAATTTTTTACCGGATTTTTGGCTTGGCACTTTCGGGAATCATGCTTTTGAACTTGTTTCCACAGGTGACTGCAGCGAAAAATACCAGAGAGGGAGGAACAAACATGGAAGCTACGAAAGCGGTCGATTTCACCCGGGTACAGGTGACGGACGAATTTTGGGGTGCACGGCAGAAACAATTTCTTTGTATTACAGTACCCACAGGCATTGCCAATGTAGAGAAGACAGGAGGAGGCATCTCCAATCTTGTAAATGCCGGAAAATTGAACCGGGGAGAGGCGCATGGGGAATTTGAGGGAGCGCTGTATGTGGATTCTGATGTTCACAATCTGGTGGAGTCCATGTGCTACGCCCTGCAGATTGATGCGGGGGATGACGCGCAGATGCTTCAGTCCCAGGAAAATATCCGGGCCAAGCTTGAGGATTGGATTCCTTATTATCAGGCTGCCCAGGAGGAAGACGGGTACTTTGACACGTACTTCACCCTTGCCCATCCCCAGGAAAAGTTCACGGATTTTAATCTGCATGAATTGTACTGTGCAGGTCACATGTACGAGGCGGCAGTAGCGCATTATCGCATGAGCGGCGGCGCTGACACACGGCTTTTGGATGTGGCTGTGAAAAATGCGGACTATATCTGTTCTCTCTTTGGCGAGGGAAAATGGAAGGCTGTTCCGGGCCATCAGGAGATTGAACTGGCGCTGCTGAAGCTGGCTGGTCTCTGCAGAGAAATTGGGATACAAAACAACATTGATTATGGCGCGAAAGCAGAGGAATATGTGGAGATGGCCTCCTTCTTCCTGCGCACCAGGGGGGATCATACGGGGCGTCACGGCACCTCCTACTGGCCGGAGGGCGTGCAGGACTACGCGCCGATCACAGAACAGACAGAGATTTTAAGCCACTGTGTCCGGGCACACTATATGTGTATGGGTATGGCAGATCTGGAGCTTTTGACCGGTGCGAATACGTATAAGCAGGCGCTTTTAACCTTTTGGAACAGCGCCCAGACGAAGACGTATGTCACTGGTGCTGTGGGCGATCAGGAGCATCACGAAGGCTATGGACCGGATTATTACATGCCCCTTGACAAGAGCTACGGCGAGACCTGCGGCTGTGTATCTTCCTTGATGTGGAATCAGCGCATGAATATGCTTTTTGACGAGAGCAAATATGCCGATGAGATGGAGCAGCAGCTTTACAACGCTATGCTCAGTGGTATCAATCTGGACGGCAACCGGTTTTTCTACCACAATTATGTCTCCACAGCCGGACGGGAACGTGTGGAGTGGTATGGTACGGCCTGCTGTCCTCCCAATCTGATGCGTCTGGTTCTCTCACTGGGCGGCTATATCTACACCCAGCAGGGAGACACGGTGACAATGAATCTCTACATTGGAAACGAGGCGGATCTGAGTCTTACTCAGGGGGATATCCATCTGTCTGTATCCTCCGATTTTCCCTGGGAGGGCAGGATGACGATGAAGGTTCGCACAGATGGGGAACGCGCTATGAGACTGCGCCTGCGTCTGCCATCCTGGGCGACCGGGGACAATACCGTGACAATCGCAGGTGAGAGCACCAAAGCTGTGGCAGATGCACAGGGTTATATCGTTCTGGACAGAGTGTGGAAGGATGGAGATACAGTCTGTGTAGAATTCCCCATGAACGTGCAGAGCATAGACATGGTGGAAGGAGCGGAAGCTACGGTTGATTATACCGCTTTTCGCCGCGGTCCCATCATCTACTGTGCCGAAGGAATCGATAATGAAGGTGGTCCAAAGCAGTATTATATCGACAGGGACGCTGCATTTACCACCCAGTGGACAGACAACCTGGACGGAAAGGAGGATCCTTATGGCGTAAGAGGCATGATGGTAATCACCACGGATGAGGCGAAGCTTCATTCACAGACCAAGGACAGAGCAGCCAGACTGACGATGATTCCCTATTATGCCAATGCCAACCGCGGTTCCACGCCCATGGAAGTCTATATGAGTCTGATTCCCAGGGAACAGAGACTGGAATATTATGCTGTACCCAGCGCATCCCATACATATGCCGGAAATCAGAGTGACAGTGTCAGTCATCTCAATGACGATAATGAAAATGCGGTCAGCCGCTGGTCCTCCTACAATGACGGAAAACCCCAGGAGGATCCCTGGGTGATGTACAGCTTTGAGGAACCGGTCTCCATCCGAGGCTGCAAAGTGCTGTGGTACGATGACGGAGGCGGTGTGCAGATACCGGAAAGCTTGACGATTGAGTACTGGGATGGTGAGAAGTTTGTCGAAGTGGAGCGGGAAGGCGATTACACCAGCTTCCCGAAAAATCAATATGGCACCTATTCTTTTTCAAAGGTTACCACCACCAGAATTCGCATGACAATGCGCAGCGCGAAGTCAAACAACGGGGTGGGCATCGTGGAGTGGCGCCTGATCGATGGACGTGAGATGCTCTGGAATATCGATGGATGTGAGATGCTCTGGGATATGGAAGCGCTGCCGGAGGATCTTGTTGCTGCCGGAGAGATCACAAGCTGGGGCAGCTACGGCGAGAATATTGAGGCGGTGAAGGCTGCCGGCAAAGGGGTGAACGGATCTACCGCGCTGGGATACCGTTATCTGAACTGTACCCCGGGGGCGGGGGGAAGCGATATTCTCCTGATCAGTAATATCGAAGGACTGGGAGCCTCCAAAGATTTCTCCGGCGGCGAGCTGCTCTGGTTCTGGATGGATTCCTCAGAGCTTCCCAATGCACTGCGTTTTGATATCTATCTGAACTGGTTTAAAGTGAAAACAGGAGCTCCTGCATGGCTGTACAATGGAACGGATGAACCCACAGAAATTGCTCTGACGCCGGCCTGGGACGGCCAGCCCAGCGGACGGATTGATCTGCCGAAGGGTTATGTTGGCTATGTGGGTCTGAGACTGAAGGATTTCTGTAGCTTCGATGATCAGGGTCAGGTTACGGGAATTCTCGATCCGGCCTCTGTCACAAATATGTTACTGTATTTTGGTGCGGAGATGGATAACAGTGGACTGCCGGCCACACTGTATATGGACGTTTTCTGTCTGACAGATGCGAATCGTCTTCCGGGCGATTGCGTACACCATGAGACAAGGAGGGAGGGCGCAAAGGCTGCAACCTGCACAGAAGACGGGTATACCGGAGATGTGTATTGCACAAGCTGTGACAAGCTGCTTGAAAGCGGAACGATCATCAAAGCAACCGGTCATATCTATGGCCCGTGGACAGTGGTCAAAGAGGCAACCGGGACAGAGAAAGGAAGTCAGGAGCGTGTGTGCAGCAGCTGTGGAAACAAAGAGACACAGGAAATCCCAATGGTGAAAGAACCGGAAAAGAATGATCCTCAAAAGCCGTCTGAGTCTCAAAAACCATCTGATCCGGGAAATGAAAAAGATGTGGAGGCAGCTCCTAAAACAGATGACACCAGTATGTATCTGTTTTGGAAAATGTTGATGCTGGCAGGTGGATTGTTGATCGCATTGTTGGGCGTCAGAAGAATACATGCA